>WJJN01000145.1 GCA_014729735.1 Candidatus Zhuqueibacterota bacterium | reverse complement strand
CTGATGTCCAACGAACCGGTTCCGTGGATGTTGTACGGATTGGGCGTGATCATCGCGATCATGCTGGAAATGGTGGGTGTTGCACCGCTGGCATTTGCGCTGGGAATGTATCTGCCGATCCAGTTGAACGTGCCGCTGCTCATCGGTGGTTTCATGGCATGGCTTGTCAGCCGTAGCAGTAAAGACGAGGAAATCGGAAAGCAGCGCCGTGAACGTGGCACATTGATCGCTTCCGGATTCATTGCCGGTGGTGCATTGATGGGAGTTCTGGGAGCTGTGCTGAATCTCGATCAGATTGGCACGCCGGTTCGCTTCATCAGTGTGGGTGTGGATTATGTGATGCAGGCAGGTCGCTGGATGCGCGGCGACGAAGCCGGCTGGTTTATTGAATTCGGACAGTGGATCAGTCTGATCGCTTTTATTGGATTGTGCACATATCTCTATCTGGATGCCAAAAAAGCGGCATCTGATAAAAATAAATAAGTTCAGACACAGGCAAAGCGCTCAACGCTTTGCCTGTTTTTTAGGTAGCTTATCGCAGGATAGTCCCGAAACAGAAATTCAACGACATTTTACATTTGTGAAAATTATATACAGGAATTTACAATGAATAAATCAGAAAAAATGGTTCATGCAGCTAAAAATGCGATGATCCATGTGATGCACCTTTCTAACGACGATAAAGTTCTGGTCGTTACCGATGAGCATACGAATAGCATCGGTAATGCATTCTATAAAGCGGCACAGGAATACGGCTGCGAAACGGAAATTTACAATCTCCCCGAAGCGAATCGTCCATTGAAAGAAATCCCTACAGTGATGGTCGATAAACTAAGCGGGAAATCTGTAGTGATAAATGCGTTTAAAGGAATGAGCAAGGAAACGCCGTTTCGAATTAAATGGATCAAAAAAATTGCCAGCACCAGGCGAATTCGATTGGGGCATTGTCCCGGCATTACTGAAAAAATGATGACCACCGGACCCATGAATGTGGATTATAAGAAAATGCTGGACACGGCTCAGAAGTTGATGAAAAGTTTTGAAAACGCAGCGAAAGTTCATATCACGGCACCTGCCGGGACCGATATCAAGCTGGACATCGAAAACCGCGCGTTTAGTACGGATGTTCGTATTACCACCGAGCATTTCGGTAATCTGCCCTGCGGAGAAATCTGGTGTGCACCGGTTGAAACAGCGGGCAGCGGCGTGATTGTCTGTGACGGCTCCATCGGGGATGTTGGCAATGTATCGAAACCATTGAAAATAACGCTGGAGAATGGCAAAATAACCGACCTCGAGAGCGAAGACAGGGAACTGGTCGAGGAAATTGATCAACTGACAACTGTGGATAAAGAAGCGAGTGTGGTTGGTGAACTTGGGATCGGCTTGAATACCGGCGCCAAGCTGACCGGTAACTTGCTGGAAGATGAAAAAGCGAACGAAACCGCGCACATCGCATTCGGTAATAATGAAGAGATGAGCGGCGGTCAAAATCGTTCGCAAACGCACAGGGATTTTCTGTTTTATAAACCGACGTTCAAGGTTTTTTATAAAGATGGCTCGAATAAAATCCTGATTAAAGATGGAAAGTTCAAAATCTAATAACATATTATTAGATCGTCAATGTGATGGATTGTATTATTCGATAGTATATGAGGTGTAAATTTCTCCGGAATCCATTTTTTGTTTCAGCTTTTTCTTGAGGAATCGTTTGATAATCTCCCGGGTTGTGGGGATCAACACGGAAAAACCGACCGCATCGGTAATTAAACCGGGCGTTACGAGTAGCAGACCACCTGCAAGAATGAGCACCCCGTCGAGAAGCGGCTCTGCCGGAACCTGTCCGGAACGCAGGCTGAACCGGATTCTGCTGATCGTGATGAATCCCTGTTGTTTTGCCAGCCAGGCGCCTAAAATGCCGGTCAGGACGACGATCAATATTGTGGGACCCAGACCGATCTTTTGCCCTAATTTGATCAGCAGGCTCAATTCGATTAACGGAACGAGTGTGAAAAGTAAAAAAAGTCTGAATATCATGATATGTAAATTTTGGTTTTATTGATTGTTTTTTTGAAGATACAATAACTTGTTCATAGATGCAAGGTTTTTATGAGAGCTGTACGAAAAATAGCTGTACTTATATTGTTCATTTTTATAATTAAATGTGATAATCCGTTTGCCACGCGTGATCCTGAAGCACCGACTGAAGAGCGCTCGACCTGGCTGCAGCCGACGAGTCCGGATCGTGTGATCGATAATTTGCGATATTCGATTATCGAGGCAAATTCAACCAATTATATGAAATGTCTTACAGATTCTGTATCGAAATATAAATTTGTACCGGATCAGACTGCATATCAGAACAATACGATCTTATTTGAAACCTGGAATTTAAATAGCGAGTTAACATATATAACGAAAGTATTTGCTGCTTCTGCTGATTCAGTAAGGAAGGTGGATTTCACCCGGCTCGAATCCCTGGATTATCAGGATTCGGTGTTGATCAAGATCGATTATGAACTGGAATTAAGGCATAATTTGGGTGAAAGTTTTCCCCGGAATGCTGAAGGTCAGGCAAATTTTTGGTTGAATTTCAGTAACGGAGAGTGGTATATTACAACATGGGAAGATTTTGGTGTTGTGGACAAATATTCCTGGAGTTCAGTCAAAGCACAGTTTGGAAAATAAAATGAGTAAGAAAAAAAATAAGAAAAAGAGCTATCGTCGGAAAACGAAGCGTTCGAAAAATAGATCATCATCAAGCCCGCTGTGGAACGTTTTTAAATTGCTTCTATTGCTGGCTGGCGTGGCATTTATTATCTACCATTTCTTTTTTCGCCCGATGGAAACCGGACCCGATGTATCAACAAATCCGGTTCAATCAGAAGATATCCGTCCAGCAGAGCGAAAAATCGATGTGTCATCGCTTTCCGATCCTGAACGAATTCGGTATGCGATCAGGGAGTTGTTTAATAAATATGAGTTTCGGGAAGACTGGATTAGCAGCAATACAGAAGTGACAACTGCCCGCATGCCTCAGGACATTCCAAGTATCGTGTTTGTCAGAGATGTGATGAATGAAATGGATGATCTCGATTATACCATCATCAACTCAACCGAGAATTTATCTGCCCAAAAATCGACGGTCAGGATCGGCGAAAAAGGTGAGGTACTGCATACACTGATATTAAAAAATGATGCTTCAATCAAAAAGTTTAAAGGCAAGATCGCCATTGTTATCGATGATTTCGGCTACAGCGAAAATGAAAGCATTAATCGCATCCTGAATGCGCCATTCCCGCTAACGATTGCGATTTTGCCGGGACTGGCAAAATCGGAAGCACTCTATCAAAAGGCAAATGAAGCCGGAAAAGAAACCATCGTTCACCTTCCCATGGAAGCACTTGAGGATAAGGTCGAATATACGGATTACACATTGTATTCGAATATGACCGAGGAAGAAATTCGCCAGAGAGTGCGCAAGGCGATTATCGATTTCCCTGCAGCGAAAGGAATCAATAATCATATGGGATCGTCGGTAACCCAGAATGAACAAATAATGAAAACAGTATGCGATGAATTGAAAAAGAATAATTTCTATTTCATTGATAGCAAAACGACAACTGAAAGTGTTGCGTTCGCAACCGCTCGAAAGCTAAGACTCCCGAGTATCGAAAACAACATCTTTTTAGAGCGCGACCGAAATGATAACGAGGAGTATTTGCAAAAGAAATTGACCGCTCTCAGCAAGATTGCGGAAAAGCGGGGATATGCGCTGGCAATAGGACATCCCTATGAAAACACGATTGATGTTTTATTGAAAATGGTTCCACAAATGGAAAATGACGGATTTGATTTTGTCCCGGTTTCGGAATTAATTTACAGTACTGATTAATATAAGCTGTCGCATTTAAAGAAAATTTCTGGAGGAACTTATGGTGAGATTGGGTGTTAACGTGGATCATATTGCAACCATTCGGGAGGCACGAAAATCAAAAGAGCCGGATCCGGTAGCAGCGGCATTACTCGCGGAGATCGCCGGAGCAGACGGCATTGTATGTCATTTACGAGAAGACAGGCGGCATATCAAAGATCGTGATCTGTCATTACTAAAGCAGGTTGTGAAAACCCATTTGAATCTGGAGATGGGGGCGACCAATGAGATGGTGAATAAGGCAATCCAGATTTTGCCGGATATGGTAACGCTGGTGCCTGAACGGCGACAGGAGCTGACCACAGAAGGAGGGCTGGATGTGGCAGGAAACGCAAGCTATCTCGAAGAAGTAATATCAACATTGCGCGTCAATAATATCGTCGTCAGCCTGTTTATCGAGCCGGATATCTATCACATTAAGACGGCGGCAAAAATCGGCGCCGATTACGTGGAGCTGCACACCGGCTTGTACGCAAATGCACAGGATTTGAACAGAGTGGTAGAAGAATTGGAAAAGCTGCGGTCGATGGCAATGGCTGCCGCGAAAATCGGATTGGGTGTTAGTGCCGGTCATGGACTGGATTATCAGAATGTAGGTGAAATTGCCAAAATCGAACAAATCGAGGAGTTGAATATCGGGCATTCCATCGTCGGAAGAGCCTCTCTGGTGGGTATGGAACGGGCTGTTCGCGACATGATTCATTTAATAAGATGAAAAGGATTTTAACATGAAAAGACTTTTTTTTTCAATAACTATTTTAAGTTTGGTACTTACTATTTTTGCCGGTGACGTGTTCAGTCAAAAGCCGGATGAAAAATATGTCTTCGAAATGACGCTCGGACCGAGATTTCCCATCGGCGTAACACGCGATGATATAACCACCGGTCTGGGACTCACTGCCGGTGTGGGATACAAATTAACCGATTACTTTGAATTAGGGCATCTTGCCATTGATTTCGGCAGTTCTTCACCGCATAATCCGAATTCAATAGTGATTCAGGATTACTATTCGTACTACGGGCGCCTGGCAATGGAAACCGTCACCATTTTCGGTTTCCCGCTGACTACACGGCTGCATTTCGATATCAATAAAATGTGGTTTGCAACAGTCGGAGCCGGCGCGGCATATTATTGGTTTTCTTCAAAATTAGAAGATCCGATTTACGGCAGGCTCCAAAAAGAACGGAATCGCAGCGGCTGGGGTCCTTATTTTGAATGTGCGGTCATTACGAATTTTTTCTCTGAAAAATGGCTGGTCATGTTCAAAGGAGATTTTTCAATGCTGGATACTCACGGAAAAAATCTCTCAGTGAGAGAAGATACTGACCCGGATGCAAAAGTAAGCCGAACGGATAAATATTTGACGATCAGTTTGGGATTGAGGTATCTTTTTTAGACATGTAGTGAAAATGAAGATCCTGTCTTCAAAAATATCAGAAATGCTTAGTGAACGGCTCATACTTTTAATGAAAAAATTATCGAAAAAATTTCCACTGACATCCTTGATCGGTACTACCAGGAATTTGTCACTTTTCAAAGAACATTCGAGAATCTCAAAGAAAAAGATAAATGCGGCATTTTGAACTTGATGAAGACGATATCCGGGTAATATGCGATATCCTCGCCCGTTATCCGCAGGTGAAGAAAGCTGTGCTCTAAGGTTCGCGCGCCAAAGAAAATTATAAAAATGGTTCGGATATCGATTTAACCCTCCTTGGCAAGGAAGAACTGACACTGAATATTCTATACCGCATCTTGGACGAAATAGACGATCTTCTTTTGCCCTACACAATAGATCTGCCTATATATCATACAATCAGTGACTCGGAAGTGGTAGAGCACATTCAGCGTGTCGCTGCTACTTTTTATGAAAAGAACAATAAGAAGCGCTAAATCATCAGTCTGTTCGGATTACCCACATTTTTAATAATCATTAATGAATACACCCCGATCAACAGTCACTTTGCACCTGTCGCATTTGTATCATTGCAGACTATCTGGATCAACATAGTACAAATATTGCGAAAATATTATTTGATATTACGATAGGAAATCATTATATTTAATGGTAAATTAATCAGTAATGAAGTTCACGCATTGTAAGTCAATTAATAACAAGTATATTTAGCTGATTTCGCTGAGCAGGTACATGGCATTGCTTTTGCGAAAGACGATATAGGCAATGCTATAGGATGTTTAATTTAGTACCGGTCTGTACGTGTAGCCGGTGAGGAGGCATGTATGAAACGCATAACATTATTTACTGTCATTATGGCATTGGCGATTGGGTGCAGGGCACAGAATATTGAGGATAACAAAGAACTGAATTTCATGGTAATTGAGCCTAAATCGTATGAACAGAAACTGCTGGATTCTATTCTCGAAGAGTACAATGTGGATGAGTCGAAAAAACAGGTCATTATTTTTTGCTGGGGACATCTACCTGCTGATAACTATTTATTGGTTGATCCGCCGGAAAGGTTTTCAAGATTAAACGGGATTGAGAGAAATGGATTGAACAGGATTGATAAATCGGATAAATTTGCACCGAAAAAACTCAAGCTGTTGCAGGAGATTGAAGAATACAAAAACGCCATCCATAACTCGACAAAGGAGCTCAAGGAATTGCAACATGAGCGGGACATGATTGTGCGGAAAATAAAACGGTTGAAAAAATTGTTGCAACAGAAAGGGAAAATCAAATTAGAAAGAGAGGAGGAGATTGGCTATGAAGCGAAAGGTAAGAACTAATGAACAATCGGAGGGCTCCGATGGATATGATTTCAAGGACGAGGTAATTAAAGACATTCTCTATCAAATCGATTATCAGGCGGCATATCGGAATCATGTGGTGTCGGTCTCGGAAAGAGATATGGCAGAAGAGATGAAGAAGCTCTCCACAGGCGTGTTGATGTCGTGGTACCTGGCTTACATTTATATTCGACGGGAACTGATGCATGCGGGATATGAATTAAACGGACTAAAGGTATTCGACGCTCCATTGGATACAATTAGTGAGGCAATGAACAAAAATCCGGATTTTGATATCAAGAACTATATTTTCTAAGCAATGGCATGTTCAATAAGTCACTTCCATGACTTATTGAACATGCTGCTCCTTCAGAGTATTATATTTTGGCGGATTTTTTAAAATAACTTAATCTTTTTGATGATCTTTTTTAGCGCTCTCCCAAATTGCTTTTGTTTGATTTCCAGAACCCTGTTGTCTTCTTCTCCGCTGCTGGTCGTTTCAATACCTTCAGCGGATTTTAAATGGTCGTGGATGATAAAGCGTTCGTAATTCCCCAGATTTTCCAAATGCACTGAAAGTCCGGTCTCCAGGACGTACTTTACTTTTTCATCGGCAAATTTTTTCAGATTGCCGATAGGAAAAACTTTTAAGACAAAATCTTCTCCGTTGCGATAAGTTTTGGTTTTGAATTCAGGCTTATCATCAAAAAAACTGTGAATTCGTTTTCTTTCGTAAGCCGTCAGGTTTTCCAACGACAGCGGTTCGATGGAATCCCGCAAGCTTTTTTGAATGTCAATTAAGATACGGTCAATTTTTGCAATGTCAGCTTTATGTCTTCCTCCTCCTGGTCGACGATTTCGATTAGGTCTTCTGCTTTTTCTTTCCATAATTATCTACTCGAAAGCCTTTCAATTAATAAATCATGAATTCCGCCAAACGCTCCGTTGCTCATAATGAGAATGAGATCATTTGACTGCACGTGATTTACGATATATTCAATTATTTTTTCCACGGATTCGAAAAGATACGCTTCGTTTTGACGCTCTCTTATTTTCGAAACAAGTTCTTCGACAGAGATGCGTTCTTCTGCATTAACTTTATGCGGCAGGTGCAGCGGTGCGAATATGGTTATATCGGCATTATCGAATGCATCGATGTAAAATTTCTCCATCGATTTTCGCTTGGCAGTGGCTGTGCGCGGCTCGAATATTGCCCACAGTCGCTTGTTCGGAAACTGGTTTTTCAGTCCGTCGATAGTTGTTTTTGCTTCCGTTGGATGATGTGCAAAATCATCATAAATGGTTATCCCGTTGATCTGAGCACGAATTTCAAGGCGTTTTTTGATACTCTTAAAATTCGTGAAACTTTCCTGGATCACACCCTGCGGCAGATCGTGAAAATCTGCAACCGCTATTGTTGCTAACGCATTGCGAATGTTATGGTTCCCCGATAAGGGAAGTTCATATGTGCCATAAAAGGAATTTTCCTTGGTCACATCAAAAGTCGAATGGCTACTGCTATATTTTATATTCATCGCTTTCCAGAAATTATCATCTGCCAAACCAAAGGTTTGAACCGGGGAAAAAGCCGCCGGTAGTAATTCTCTCACATTCGTATCATCGCCGCAGGCAATTAGCAAACCGTTGCGCGGGATCAGGTTTATCAACCGGCGGAAAGCGAGCTTTATTTGATCCAGATTGTCATAAATATCCGCATGATCGAATTCGATGTTGTTGAGCACGACGATGTCCGGCATATAATGGAAAAACTTGGCACCCTTATCGAAAAACGCGGAATCATATTCATCGCCTTCTACCACGAAGATATCACCTGAATCGAGCTTAAATCCTTTCTTGAAATTAAGTGGAATACCGCCAATTAGAAAACTCGGTTTTTTGCCGGCAACCTCCAGCATCCATGCGATGAGAGATGACGTGGTGGTTTTACCATGCGTTCCGCTGACGACAATTGAATGCTTTCCCCGCAAAAAGAAGTCCTTGATCGCTAATGGCAGGGAAGTGTAGCGGATTTTATTTTCCAGCACATATTCTACTTCCGGATTCCCGCGGGACATTGCATTGCCAATAATCACCAGGTCCGGATGTGGTTGTAAATTCTTCTCATCAAATCCCTGATAAATATGAATTCCCTGTTCTTCGAGAAAAGTGCTCATTGGCGGGTAAACATGTTCATCTGATCCTGTTATTTTATAACCTTGAGATTTTAACATCGCGGCGATGGAGCCCATTGCGGTTCCGCATATCGCTATCAGATGGATGTGTTCGATTGTGCTGTTCATTTATTTGCTGATGGTTTCGATTGCAGATTTGCTCTAACTGACCACACCAATTCGGGTTGATCTATAATTAGCGGCAAGTAGCCTGTTATTGCTTATTTTCAATTAAGCTATAATTTAAATAGATTTTTCGACTTTTGCAATGATTTTTTTGAAAATGAAGCAATACTACGGTTCGGTTTGCATAATTTCCAATAAGTCTATTTCCAGATTCATCATCGGGCGTTCGATGATTCTGTCGATTTCCTGATCATTTTCATAAATTATAAATGTCGGAACATATTCGACGTCGTATTCTTCACGCATTCCTGTGGTGTCGGCGCTTGCACGATCCACTGCGAACATTCTATAAGTCAGATTCGTCTGTTGAAGCGCGTCGATAATTTTTAAAAATCGGGGTACTTCACGTCTGGAATCCGAACACCATGTTCCAAGTATGATCAATGCATGTGCGTCTTTGTCGAGCGCATCGATCTGGCTGATAATATCCTGATCCGGCTGGTAGTCTGCCGCACTTTGTTTATAAGCCGGAAATGCAGAGAATAGCTCATTTTTCGAAACCCAGCCGGTCATAACACCCGAATGTTGCTGCGCTTCTTTTTTTTCCGATGAGCATTGCAAGCAGACTGCACATATCAAGATTAACAATAACACCATGCTCGTTAATTTCTTAATCATAACTGACTCCCGTCTAAAGTCTCTTTTCCTGAATTCCATCTTTGGTTAAGACGAAGTTGATGACTTCCATTCGCTGACCTAATTTCCCAAGGTCATTACCGTTAAGATATAGGCGCACACCGGCACCGTTACCAACCCTGATGAGAAATTTTTGTTTTGCTTCCCAGGTCATGGTATCACCTCTCTCGAAAATAAACTCCTGTGCCGCGCTATCATCCACGGCAATCTGCATCCAGGTGCGCTCGGCAGCGACGAGGTTTAGTTCGAGATCTTTTTTCGCGGGTACGAATGAGGAGAAACTGGCTAATTGGGAATCCTGACCTGAAACTTGCTTGTTTCTGTCTGAAGCCTGCATATTTCCGTTTGATTCATCGCTATTAAAGACCAGCAGGAAAATAATTAACACTAATAAAAAGGCGGAGGAAATCACCAGCGAAAGATGCTGTTCCCTTACTTGCTTGAATGTCTTTTCGATGTTTTCCCGAAATTCATTCTTCTGCGCTGGTGGCGGCGTAACCGCTTTCTGTCTGCCATTATCTTCGTGCGGTCTTTTCTGTACGCGAATCAACTCGTTGAATTTTCGATAATACTTCTCCGTGTGCCCGCCGAGCTGTTCGATGTATGATTTGACAAAGTACCGGACATACGGATTTGGCAAAAATTCAAAATTGCCGGATTCAATTGCTTCCAGGAATTTTAAGCTGATTTTCGTCCTCTTCGAAATATCGGCAAGTTTCAGATTCCTGTATTCCCTTTCTTGTTTCAGCTCGAACCCGAATTGACGCAATTTGTTTCTGTCCATCTGTTTTCTCTCCCTCCAAATAAATTAGTTCAGAGCTTGAAAAAGGGTTTTAACGAATTATATAGTTTTGTTAAAGGCAATCCCATTACATTGTAGAAGCAGCCATCGATCTTTTCCACAAAAACAGCACTCTCGTCCTGGATGCCATAAGAACCTGCTTTATCGAACGGTTGTGCAACGTCGATGTATCTTTCGATTTCCCACGGTTTCAGCTTCCGAAATACCACATCAGTAACTTCGATATCTGTATGAATTTTTCCTCCCGGATTTTCAATGATCGTAAATCCTGTGTAAACCTGATGTGTTCGGTCACTTAAAAATGTTAACATTTCGATTGCTTCATCCCTGTTTCGAGGCTTGCCAAGAATCCGGCTGTTGCTTACCACGATTGAATCGGCACCAATGATAATTCCGTGGTCGAATAGCGCGGCAATTTCCGCTGCCTTTCTTCGGGATATTTCGCGCACAAAAGTGACCGGATCGTCAGTGTCCAGCGTTTCCTCCACATGACTGACCTGAACCTCAAATTGATCGATGATTTTTTTCAACAGTTCGATTCTTCGCGGAGATTGGGATGCTAATACTACCGGCTTAATGCTGGAATCAATCAAGGGCATAAATCGGATTTCCTTTCCTCGCTGAGCCTTAGACCATATTATAACCAATAACCGGTGAAAAAGCAAGCGGTTAATTTTTTACCGGCTTTCGGCAATAATCGTTACCGGACCATCATTATGAATTTCTACCAGCATCATCGCTCCGAATATCCCGCACTCAACTTTTAAACCACTTTCCCTGGCAAAATCCACGAATTTTTCATAGAGCGGTTCCGAGATTTCCGGCGGAGCCGCTTCTATAAAACTGGGACGCCTTCCCTTACTTGTGTTTCCGTACAAAGTAAATTGAGATATAACCAACATCTCTCCCCCGACATCGAGCGCCGAGAGATTGAATTTATTGTTTTCATCAGTGAAAATCCGGAGATTCGCGCATTTCTCAGCAAGATAGCGTGCATCCTCTTCTGTGTCTCCGTTTTTCACTCCTAATAGAATCACCAGACCTTTATTTATTTTTCCAACTATTTTATCTTCTACTGATACAGTCGCTTTTGTGACTCTTTGAATAACGGCACGCATTAGAATCTCCCGACGTAAATAGAAATTAAACCAACCATCATATCTAACTTGAGTAGTGTACTCAAACGACCCAAATTTGCCGGTGCAGGATTTTTCCACATCGAAAATAGCACATAAATAACGAGCAGGTCGACGCCGAAAAAGACGACAATCAAATATGCCTCACCAAATATATGAAATAAATATGGCAGTATTGTGACGATAATCAAAATGACATAAATAATCGTCGTTATAATAAATGCCGCTTTTCTGCCGTGAATAACGGGCAGCGTCCGGGCATTGTCGGCGCTGTCGCCCGCGAGATCTTCCACGTCCTTGATGATTTCCCTGCCGAAGTGAAATAAAAAGGCAAATACTGCGGGAATGATCGCTTTATCTAACAAATCGACAGCAATACCACCGTATATAAATGCAAATGCAGTCATCAGACTGACAGTTAAATTTCCCCACAATACAGTGCGTTTTAACTTTGCACTATAAAGATAGAGCATCACGCAAGCAAACAGAGCAATCGCAAAGGCACGGGCATTAATAAACCAGCCCAATCCGGCTCCGAGGAGGAACAACAGCATCGAGAAAATATATGCTTCTGATTTGGTAATTAAACCCGCTGTGATTGGTCTGTATGGTTTGTTTATTCTATCAATATTAACATCAAAAAAATCGTTAATGGAGTTGGCTCCGGCGGCAATCAGAGAACCGGAAATAAGGGCGAAGATTACATTCACCAAAGGCGAAAGAGATCCCGCTATGAAAGATCCAACCAGTATCGATAATCCGGCAATTAGAACATTCAGAGGTCGTGTCAGGATGAAAAAAGCGTTGATTTTCCACACAATCGTTTCGGAATTCCCTTAACATTCATTGGGTAACAATTTTCATTTATCAACAAATAATTTAACTATCGATATGAATTTTAAAAATAAAACAACAACCTGCGAATAATAGTATGTGTAAGTGCGAGTAATATTAATAATTAGCAACTAATTAGTTATAATATAATAATAGAATACGTAAAAGTCAAGTCTAAAACTTATTTACTAATCTCACGTGAACCAAACCATTGGACAGGCTTCTGCCTTCTGACAGTCCGTAATCCAAGCCGATCAATCCGAGTCTTGTATCGATTCTAAAGCCAATACCATATCCCAGATTGTAGCCTTCCTGTTTTCCGCTCGTAATCGTGGTACGTGTATGATAACCGCCGTCTAAAAAAACGAACGCGCGCGAACGTTGAGACAGCAAATAGCGATATTCCGCATTGAACCAGGCGATTTTTTCACCCCATAACTCATCCTCGCGATATCCGCGTAATGTGCGACTGCCTCCGAACCGGAATAAATCGCTGATAGGTATTTCTGCCTCGTCCGAAGTTATTTGCCTGCCGTGAAGCGCCAGGCTGATGACCTGCCATTTGAATAACGGTAGCAGCAGTTCCATATCCATGGCGAGACGCTTGCGGTCAAACGAGCTCTGTGGTTCGCTCTCTTGAAGGCTACCCGGAGCGGGCTGGACAATCTTCTTTCTGCTGAATTCCACAGTAGTTTGATAAAAAAGCCCGGTTCTGGGATTTATTAGATCGTCTCGAGTGTCGTAGCGAATCCCGAGATTGACTAACAGGCTTCTGCTTTCAGACAAATTCCAGATCACTCTGCCCAGCGAATCCGGTGAAATCTCTTCTCTTCCCAGGTTGGTGAACAGCACCACGTTTTCGGAAAAATCATAATTGATGTCGAATGTCCAGTTTCGTTTGATAAAGCTGGTGTCCTGAATCAGTTGCTGGAACGAAACGCCGATGTGCAACGGTTGTCCCAAAATCCAAGGCTCCAGATAGCGAAATCTTAATTGTTGTGATTTACGATCCTTCTTTTCCCAGAAGGCATCGATCTGTCTTCCAGTGCCCATCAAATTAGCCAGCGAAATGTCGATCAAGCCTGTAAAATATCCGGATTGATTGTTCTGGCTGGCAGGATTATACCCTGCCACGCCATCAACATTGTTCATGTTGCCTTCTTCAACCTCGATGATCAATTCTCCTTTTCCCTGAGAATTCAAAATAATGCGCGGCTCGTCGATCTCGCGAAAATATCCCAGCTTCAGGAGACGCTTCCTGATTTTGGAAACTTTCGCCTGCTCATAAATTTCACCGGGATCGATGCGGATTTCCCTTAGAATGACACTCTCGCGTGTAGTCTTGTTCCCCCTGATCCTGATATTCTCGATCCTCACTAAAGGTCCGGTATCTGCCGTTAAAAACGCTTCAACGGACGCCTGTTCCAAAATCCGGATACTATCCACCGTGATCCGGGAGAAAGGATAGCCGTTATTTTCCAGATGATCCAAAAATTTTTCTATGTGGAATATCAACTGCTGCGGCGGTGACACATCGGTTCTCAAATCGATGAGGGATTCTAAAAATTTGCGCTGCTGCGGGTTGTTACAGTGGATATCGATACACGTTAATCGAAATTTCTCGTTTTCGGAAACATGAAAATCCAGCATTATTGTGGAATCTGATGTGCCGGTTTTTGTGGCAACGGAATCTATTTGCATATTCGTCACGTCGTGATCTTTATACAACTGAAGAAGCGCGTCGATGAGTTGTTCGATGTTGCTAACAGGAAGAGGGCGATGGTTCTGTGGATTAAGATGATTTTCTAACCGGTTTTTATTGAAAAAAGTATTACCTTTAAACCGAAATGTGTCGATATATAATTGGGTGGAATCAGTAGCTGCTGGTATTACTGGTTTCAGGAACAAAATCGTGCAGAACACTGCAATAATTTTTAAAAGCTGTTTTTGCATGATTTAATAAATGAAATAAAATTGCATAAAGCCAAGTTTTTTATGCCAGAAATTTAATATAATTCATTTTTTACTTGCAATTATTAAAAATACTATGTAAATTAAATAATTGCAAAATTTACTCAAAACCACCAAACTGAAGCGGACCACGAGAATGAACACGGAGTTGGAAATTATCGCGACCTTGGGTCCTGGTGTTGTTGACAAAATATCGGAGTTGATTTCAGCCGGAACAACGGCTTTCCGACTCAACTGTTCACATTTATCGCTGGAATCCGTTTCACAGTGGTTAGTAAAAATTGAAAAAGCATTTCGCAAAACAAATACGAGCATTCCATTATGGCTGGATCTGCAGGGTGCGAAATTAAGAATCGGTAAATTAATTAAACCTCTTAAGCTGGCAAAAGGTTCAGTTGTTACCTTTGTTCCGAATTACAGCCAGTTGGGAGATGAAATACCACTACCCCATAAGAAGGTCTTTGAGAAGATTCAGCCGTACAATAAAATTTCACTGAACGACGGGCGCATTATACTCGATGTGCAACAAACCGGCGACGAAACGATTAAAGCAAAAGTTCTTAACGACGGTGAAATTAGTTCTTTCAAAGGATTTAATATCGATGGATATGAGGATCATCTGAGCGAGATTTTTTCGCGCGATCTGGCATTTATAGAGCAAACCGTGAAATACGAGAATGTCGGTTATGCAGTTTCCTATATTCAGACCGCAGAAGAAGTTCAATTAGTGCGGGAATACAGCGGGAATCGTCCAATTACTTCCAAGATCGAGCGATTAAAAACTTTTGATGGCTTAAGAGAAATTGCCGAATGCTCGGATGCTTTATGGCTTTGTCGCGGCGATTTAGGCGTTGAGGCAAATATCTATAACTTATTTCATTTTGAAAAAGTGTTTATCCAGCGTCTGCTTTTGATCGAAAAGCCGTATCTAATCGCGGGGCAGGTGCTTGAAAATATGGTCAGAAATCCGAATCCGAGTCGTTCGGAAATAGCTCATCTGGGCTATTTAATTGAAAATGGCTTCAAAGGTGTCGTCTTATCCGATGAAACAGCAATCGGTAAACATCCTGTAAAAGCTGTCGAGTTTTGTCATGATTACTTTAAATTTCTGATGAATCTGTAAACGCCAGCTATTTTTTTTGCGCAACATAACACATAGCTGATTCAGGGTTTAATTCGCATGATGAGACGTAGTAGTTTGATTTTTAAAATCAAATATTAAATTTTTATTTCAACACATTAGAAAGTAGGAAGACAGCGGTAGTGGTATAGAGGTGGTCTGTGACGCAAAACATGAATCGCTAAAGCTTAATTTCACAGTCCTATTTAATTAACCGTAACTGTAATATTAATTAGTTCACTGTTGAGAGGAGGAATAATGGAGATCATCAACAACGAAAAATTTTATACCCCTGCCGAGGTTAAAGACATTGTTGGAGTTTCAGCTCGCCGTTTATATTATTGGGAGTTGCGGGGAGCTGTACATCCCAAATTAGTCACCTTGGGTTCTCGTGAATTTAGACGTTATTCTGAGAAAGATATCGAGAAGTTGAAAAAGATTAAGGCATATCTGGATGAAGGATTTGTTCTGGACAAGGCATTTGAGAAAGCTCATAATGAAGTTCAATAAGAATAACAGTAGAGCGGAGCTGAATTATCAACTCCGCTCTTTTTTTGCTTGAAGTCATTTTATGATACAAAGAGATGAACCGAAAGTCTCGACGCGGAGCTCGAAAAAAGAATCTGTTTTAGTCAATCAAATTCGTCACACGAAATCCCAGGTCTTTCAGTTCGTTGGTGTTTGCTTTTAGGAATTCCTTAATCTCCTCGCTTTTTATGACAAACGTAAGCCCGTAATTAATCAATTTCAATTCCTTCACATAAGACAGCCCCTCATAAGGATGGCTTTTGTATTGTTCCACAAGCTGAGGGTCATCCACCGGAACGAGTACATTCTGTGATGTATAAGCAATTGAATTTGCCATGCCGATATATTCATAGTTTGGTTTTTGATCGATGAAGCGAACGACAATCCCGCCGGAAAATCCGCGGTTAAACGGCGCATCCACCATAAATTTATTCTTAAAATTAGACGGGCTTGCCAGTCCCCGGGAAACCATGAAAAATCCTTTTGGAAAACCCAGAAGATGGACTTCTTCGCCAAGCTTTATATCACCTGCATCGCCGAATTTTCCGTCGAATGGAAATTCTGTCATAAGTACGCTGGCAGGAACCGTTTCGATAATCGAGAGATCATTTCCTTCATCCTGTGCGACAATGAAGCCCTGGCTGCGCGAGCCATTTTTGTGAAAGATATAAATTTTCTGGGCGGATTTGATCGATAGCGTGCTTAAATGCTCTGTAGGTCTCTTATTTTTATCATAATAGTATGTCTTCAAAGTATCTTCAAAATCAAAAATATGATGACATGTCAAAATCAGTTGCCGGGCAGAAGATTGGTAAATAATCAGACCGGTACCTGCTACTGAATTCGAGGTAATATTTTCATCATAAAGCAGGTCTTCCAGCGGTACATTCTCTTCGGTGGGGTATTCATAAAAATAGTTTTTATAATAACTGGAGCAGGTGATTTTCAATACTGATTTTTCTATCTTTTCCAGGTTGCCGATCCGCTGTTTTTCGGTGACGATCATAGCCCGTGTAACTTTTCTGCCTTTCGAACAATAGAAAAAGGCGAATAAAAGAAAGGGAAGAATCAGGATGTATATTCGTTTATATTTCATCTTGGAAATCCTGAATTTTTATTTTCATTTAAGGAATCTGAACGATTAAGTTTCACAGATCCATTTTATAAGTACGACAGGTTTTATAAATTGTGCCTCCAAGTCTCCGAACAATTCGATTTGCCATTTTATTTTCTTCTGCTACCAACGAATAATCGATCCATTTGTGTCCACGCTTCATGGCTTCCTCGGCAATTTTTACGTAGAATAATGCGTCAACTCCTTTATTGCGATATTCTTCCAGCACACCTAAAATTTTCGTACTGATCATTGTAATGTATTTTGAAGCCATTAACAGTTTCAACCAGCCGGTGGGAAACAACTTTCCGTTAACATGCTGCAACACCTGATTCACATTGGGAATTGCTACATACAATCCAACGGGTTGTTCATTTACAGTGGCAAAAAAAACGAGCTTCGGATCGACGATTGGCTTAAGGTCAGAGGCTAATTTCCGGAATTCAGACTCATCCATCGGCACGCCTTCCCGTTGAAAACCGAGAGCTTCATTAAAAATATACAGACCGGATTTTAACTCGTCATCCCACTCTTCCATCTTTAAGTTTCTGATTTTTATATCGTACCGTTGTTGAACTCCTTCCGCGACATTTAATAATTTGGGCGGCAAATTTTTGATATCATTTTTGAAATGAGTTAGATCTATTTTATAAGCATACGCATCGCGATGTTTTTCAAACCCATATTCTTCCAGGAACGGAGCATAATAGCGCGGTGTGTGGCTGACCATTGGTACCGGTGAAATATCGAATCCGCTAATCAATACACCGGGGGAGTCTTGCGGAGAAAAACAGAGCGGACCGCGGATAACTTCAGCACCACGTCGGTTCGCCCAGTTACAGGCAGTATCAAGTAATTTTCTACAGACATCAAAATCATCGATAGACTCGAAATATCCAAATCCAGCCGTTTTTTCATCCTTAAAAGCATTCGAGCGATGATTTATCCATGGCACAATTGTGCCCGCAATTTTGCCATCACGAAACGCCATAAATGCTTCTGCGTCACCTTGCTGAAAGAATACACCGTTATTGGAATCTAATTTTTCTATTTGGCTGGCAATGAGAGGAGGGACCCAGTTCTTATCATTTTTATAAACGGTCCATGGAAATTTCACAAACGTGCGAAGTTGTTTTCGAGTCTCAGCTTTTATAATGTCTATCGAAGACACATTCAGATCTCCTTTAAACTGCATTCTGTTAATAAAATGACATTTTAATATACAAACTGTATAAATGTTTGTCAAGCACTATTGTAATTATATACCTGCAAACGAATTGTTCTATTTTTTAAAAATTGTTCTTGACTTTTGCAAATTAATTTTATATTTTATGGGGTACATTAATACCCGACCAACCAAATTGAATACAATGAAATCAGAGGTCAACAAACTAACAAAAACTCAACAAAATGTATTACGGGGGATTAAGAATTTTGTTATGGAGCGCGGATATCCGCCCACCATTCGGGAAATAATGGATTTGTTTGGTTACGCTTCGGTGAATAATGTACAGCGCATCTTATCTGTTCTTGAAAGAAAAGGATATATCAGCCGTAAACATCGGGGAAACGCTCGCAGCATAGAGATTTTAAGCGATGATATCGAATCGAAATCCGTCATTAAAACGATTCCGGTTTTGGGGAAAATCGCAGCAGGAACCCCGATTTTGGCGCAGGAAAATATCGAAGGTTATATTTCGGTTGATTTAAGTTACATCGGAGCCCGGGGTGATTTTGCGCTTACGGTAAAAGGCGACAGTATGACAGGTGCGAATATATTCGATAATGATTTGATCATTATCCGTGAAATGAAGCAGCCAAAAAATAATGATATCATCGTGGCGCTGCTGGATGAGGAGGCGACTGTTAAACGCTTTGTCTCGGAATCCAATCAAATAAAACTGATGCCGGAGAATCCAAATTATCAGCCGATAATTATTAATAAAAACGATCTCTATTTCAGGGTATTGGGCAAAGTGGAAGCTGTGATTCATCGCATATAAATTTAAGGGTGTATTTGTACCCTTTTTGTTTACGAAATTTTTTAGATATTGGAGGTAACGAATGAAACGCAATTCAACGAACTGGTTGACGTATTGGGATGATGCGGATGATTTAAAATATTTGGAAAACGCCCTTGATAATATAAGTCAGGTATATGAAGAAATAAAAAGCTCCATCGGCAGGACATTGATGTCCGAGGAAATGCTGGAAATCCAGGAATCTCTGGAGACACGTATCGAGGAATTGGAGAAATCCACAGAAGATTCCAAAAAAGCTGCCTAAAAAGTTTTATCCTTATCCCTTACTCCTCTTTCTATGATTCTGATAGAATATTTATCAGGCGACAAGCCTCTCTGAAATATGAGAGGCTTTTTTATGAATATCTTTGATATTTTCAGAATATCTGATTTCTGACACTACCATATTCCACACGTTAGTATTTTTCAATTTTAAAATTTCCGGTAATATTTTTTAAGAAACCAGCCGATATTTAAAATGGTGTTATAAATTAAAGTCGCAGAGCCCAAACGTTATGCTTTTTATTTTCTTTTACATATTATTACAAATTGAAAATTTGCAGCAATCCTTTGCACTGGAAATGGGAAGTGCCACATTCGGAGGAATTGTCGGCTACTCTGCCGGATTCGCCATAAAAAAGATATTTAAGCTCGCACTTTTTGTGTGCGGTCTGCTTTTCGTATTATCACAGGTGCTGGCACATTACGAAATTCT
>WJJN01000765.1 GCA_014729735.1 Candidatus Zhuqueibacterota bacterium | reverse complement strand
GCATCCATTCTGTACGCGATGCTGCTTTTTCTTGGAATGCTGGCAATTTTCAACACGCAGGTGCTGTCGATTTTTCGAAGACGAAAAGAGATGGGAACGCTAATGGCGCTGGGCATGACGCGGCTGAAGGTGATCGAGTTGTTTACAATAGAAGGCGCGATGCAGGGCGTGCTGGCAGCGGTGGTCGCGGCGATTTATGGTTTGCCGCTGCTGATCTATTTCGCAAGCCGCGGACTGGGTTTGCCACAATCAACGGACGAATACGGTTTCGCTATTGGTGAAAAAATATTTCCGATGTACAGCGCAGGACTTATTGCTGCAACAACCGCGTTCATTTTGATTGTCACAACGATTGTCAGCTATCTGCCAACCCGCAGAATCGCAAAACTCAAACCGACAGATGCATTGAGAGGAAAATTGACATGATCAAATTTTTATTAAAAGGACTGCTGCGCGACCGTTCCCGGAGTCTGTTCCCGGTTCTGGTCGTCGTTGCCGGAGTTGCATTGACAGTTCTTGGCTATTGCTGGATTAAAGGCGCTCAGAATGAAATGGTGAGCGGCAGCGCTCATTTTTCCCATGGGCATGTAAAAATCATGACGCAGGCGTATGCGCGGGAAGCCGATCAGGTTCCCAATGATCTGGGGCTGGTGAACGTTGCGAGTTTATTGGAAGATCTGAATGCAGAATATCCGGACATGATCTGGCTGCCACGCATTCAATTTGGCGGACTGCTCGATATTCCCGATGAAAACGGGGAGACGCGAGCGCAGGGACCCGTGGTGGGCATGGCAATCAGGCTTTTCGATGAGGAATCTCCGGAAAGAAATATTTTGAATCTGGACAATTCTCTGGTCAGTGGGCGATTCCCGGACAAATCCGGGGAAATTCTCATCAGCGATGCATTCGCGAAAAAGCTGGGTGTTGCTATCGGCGAAACCGCCACGCTGATCGGCTCGTCTGCCTATGGCGGGATGGCGATGAGCAATTTCAGAGTGGTTGGCACGCTCCGCTTCGGCGTGGCAGTGCTGGATCGCGGCGCGATGGTCGCCGATGTGTCTGATATTCAATACACGCTGGATATGCCGGATGGCGCAGGAGAAATTTTGGGATTTTTCGAAGATGATATTTATGATGATAAACAGGCGCATCAGATCGCGGCGGAATTCAATGAGGCGCATTTGCAGCCGGCAGACGAATTTTCTCCGGTGATGAAAACGCTGCGCGAAGCAAGCGGCGTTGCGTATATGCTGGACATGACAAAAGGCATTTTTACTGCGATGATTTTGCTTTTCGTGTTCGTTATGTCCATGGTGCTGTGGAATGCCGGACTCATCAGCGCGCTGCGGAGATATGGCGAAATCGGCGTGCGGCTGGCAATCGGCGAAGATAAGGGACACATCTACCGGGCAATGCTCGCGGAAGCGCTGATGATCGGGATCATCGGATCGGCGTTGGGAACGCTGCTTGGTCTGGCGGCATCTTATTACCTGCAGACAAAAGGAATCGATATTTCCGGAATGATGCAAAACGCATCCATGATACTTTCCAATGTCATGCGCGCCCGCGTAACTCCTGTGGCGTTCATCGTGGGATTCCTCCCCGGCTTAATGGCGACGCTGCTGGGTACTGCGATTGCCGGCATCGGAATTTATAAAAGACAGACATCACAACTTTTCAAGGAGCTTGAAGTATGAGGAAATTTTTGATCATATTACTGGTGCTGCCCGCGCTGCTGGCGGCTCAAACACCAACCGGCGACGAGATTTTGAAACGCGTCGATGATAATATGACGGCGGATAATAAAATAGTCACCTCCAAAATGATTATCCACAGTCGCCGCGGCAGCCGGACTATCGAAGCCAAATCCTGGCTGCAGGGTTCGGAAAAATCATTTACCGAATATCTAGCGCCTGCCCGTGAAAAAGGAACGAAAATGCTGAAGCTCGAAGATCAATTATGGACATATTCGCCCTCCACCGACCGGATTATTCGGATTGCCGGACATCTCCTGCGGCAATCCGTGATGGGATCGGATTTGTCGTACGAAGACATGATGGAAGATCCGGAGCTTCACAACCTGTACACTGCCTCGGTCAACGGGGAAGAAACAGTAAATGGACGGCTGTGCTGGGTTCTGGATCTGGTCGGGAAAAAAGAAGATCTGGCATACCAAGCCCGCAAAATCTGGGTGGATAAAGAACGCTTTTTGATCTTGAGAGAGGAGCGGTTCGCGAAAAGCGGAAAATTATTGAAATCCACAGATATTACAGAAACGATGAAAATAGATAATCGTTGGATCGCAAAGCGAATTGTTTTCAAGGATGCACTGAAAACAGGCGGCGGAACAGAATTTGTCATCGAATCGATCAATTTCAATGCAGATATTCCTGATTATGTATTTTCCAAAGCATCGCTTCGAAGGTAACTCTGGAATATGCGCCATAAAAACGACTGCTTTTCGCTGTAAAAGCGGTCGTTTTTCAATTTTACAAGATGCAACTATACTTCACAATCTGCCGTTATTTTATCAAATTTATGCACAGCTTTTTCACATACCAACTTTATACTATCAAAATCGATTGGTTTGCTCAGGAAGTCATAGGCACCAAGCTTCATCGCCTGACAAGCAGTTGTTTGTTCTTCCATCCCGCTGATCATGATGATCGGGGTCTCCCTTTCAGCATCCAAATGTCTCATACGGCTCAGAATTTCAAACCCATCAATAAAGGGCAAGTTAATATCTAAAAATACAATATCCGGATTTACATCCTTAAATAACTTCAAAGCTTCTATTCCATTTTCCGCAATTACAGAATCGTATTTCAAAAAGTCCAACACATTTTTGAAAAACAGCCGGATTTCCGGATTATCGTCTACAACCATCACTTTCGTTTTATTCATCGATGCCTCCCAAAGTTGAGTGTCTTGCTGAAATCATGTTCGATGGTCTTAAAATGCAAAATTTATTGTTGCATATCAAAATCTATTACGATTAAAGTAAAAATAATTGCAAGCACTATGCCATAAAGCTGTATATTTTGAAAAATGTATTACATATTACATAAATATAATTAAGTTGACTCAAAATGTATTTTTGCAATGGGGATTGGGAACAACGGGGTTTTAAAGGGAATTTCTTAGGGGATTTTCCCGGATTAATCGTAATACTTCTACAAAGGGAATTCTAAGCGTCCGTATTTGTCTTATTATACAGGCAAAATGGGGCTTTGACAAAAAATTTTATTTCTCTTCATAAAAATCACTGATTATTTTGACGACCATTTCCGGATCGTCGGTGATTTTAAATAATTCGAGATCCTTTTCACCGATCATATTTTCATTCAAAACTGTGTCATGCAGCCAATTGATCAGTCCTTGCCAGTATGTTTCCCCGACCAGAACGACTGGAAATTTGCTAATTCGAAATGTTTGGATGAGCGTTAGTGACTCAAAAAGCTCATCCATCGTTCCAAAACCGCCGGGTAAAATGACAAATGCCTTGGCGTACTTTACAAACATCACTTTGCGCACGAAAAAGTAGCGAAATTCTATTTGAATATTAGCATAAGGATTCGGTTTCTGTTCAAAAGGCAGGTCGATGTTCAACCCGATGGAATTTCCACCGGTTTCCATTGCGCCGCGGTTTCCTGCTTCCATAATTCCGGGACCGCCACCAGTAATCACGCCATAATTTGCCTTAACGAGCTGTTTGGCAATTTCCCGCGCCAGTTCATAATTTTTATCGCCTTCTTTTACACGGGCAGAACCGAACATGGTAACACAGTCATTAATTTGAGAAAGTTCTTCAAAACCTTCCACAAATTCGGATATAATTCGAAAAACGCGCCAGCTATCTTCGATGAACATCTTTTCTATCTGCTGATCTATCGGTTTGTGTATATGTTTATGCATTCGTAGAATCTTTCAGAGAAATATCTATTCAAAAGCAGTATTAACTAAGAATTTCAATCAATTCTATCTCATAAATAATATCATTTCCCGCCAGGTGGTGATTCGCATCCAGCGTTACTTTTGAATCGCTAATATTCGAAACCTTGGCTGTTTGGATTTCGCCTTCGGGATTTTGTATCTTAAGGAAATCACCGGTTTTAAGGTCATGATTTTGCAGCTTATCTTTATCCACATTATAGAGAAGCTTTTTTTTACGCTTACCAAACGCATTTTTGGCAACAACAGTTATGATCTGAGATTCGCCTTCTTTCATTCCGACTAACCGGAGCTTAATTGCATTATGAACATCATCTCTTTCAAGATTTATTTTTAAAGGGTCATCATCTTTATTAGAGCCGACAATTGTGCCATCCTTTAACCGGGCTGTATATCGCAGGAGAACCATATCATTCTTTTTGACTGTTCTGTTTCTTTTTTTATCTTTTGTACCTTTTGGCATTGAATTACTCCAGTTATTGAGCATAATATTAAAGATTGCTTCCTGATAATAGAAAAAGTATCATATTAATTTTTATAGTCATAAAAGAAATGAAAGTTTCCTATGATAAAAACATTTTCTTATTTCTTCTCTTTTTCTGCCTTTTCCATTTGCTGTTGAATGGATTCGAGCGCGCTTTCAGCCGCTGATAAGATATTTTGTTTTTTTTCAATCCGAAGAGAACGTTCCAATGCCGGGATTGCGCGCGGATCACCGATTTTCCCCAATGCATTCGCAGCTTCTATGCGCACTACATCCGAATTGGAGGTCTCAAATTCCCTTACGAGATATTTTACTTCCTTTGTATTCCGCTCTTCTCCTATTCGACGAATTTCGGCAAGTTTATTGAAAAGATCTTCCGTTGTTTTCGTCTCTTTTCCAGATGAACAACCAAATATTATCAGAGACAAGATGAATAGTGACATCGCATTAATTAGTATACTGCTTCTCATGACACTCCTTCGCATTTAATTCCCTTGTTAATCCTGTTTATTAATTTGAATTAGAAGTCCTGTAACATCATTAGATTATTGAACTAAGCTGATGATCATTTACGCCGTTTCCAATCTCGAACAGTGAATAGGCTTAACAAAAATGAATATAATATATTATAAAATATTTTGTTAATAAGCAAGAGATTTTTAAATAATGTGCATTTAAATTAGGTGCCTGGAACATCATATTTCTTGTTGGAAACTCTCCAAAGCGCAGGCAGCCGGTTTTTGTCCGGGTTTTAAATAACGATTAATGAAATCATCGTCCAGATTCACAATGTTAACTTCAGTATCGCTAGTGTCGCATGTGACAGGGAAATACAAGCTCACTTTTGTAAAATTACCTGGTTCGCTATTAACTATAACATAACCCAGATGGCGTGTCATAATCTCCCGGACAATTGTCATGCCCAATCCCGTCCCCTGCTGTTTCTGTTTGCTGGTAAAAAACGGTTCAAAGATTCGATTCAACGTGCTTTCGTCCATTCCGCTGCCAGTATCATGAACCAAAATGTGCACGTATTCCCCTGGAGGAATATTCGTATCGGAAAAGGCAAGCGATTCCGTTAATGTAATATTTTCCGTTCCGATTGTTATCAGTCCACCGCTTTGCAGCGCATCTCTGGCGTTAATCAGGACATTGAACAATACATGTTTCAACTGAATTTGATCTGCTTTGATCGATTTTATTTTCGGAGATAAATTCAGCTCAAGCCTGATTTGCGGATTAATTGTATGGCTGAATAAGCAGATCACCTCGGAAATGATTTTATTCGGATTTGTGACTTTTAATCTGAAACTCGCATTGCGGCTAAAATCCAGGAGTTGGCTGATCAATTCGGATGCTTGCTCTGCAACCTCTACAATCAAAGAAACCTCCCGGCGATGAGGGTGATCCTTCGACATTGTGCTTTCCAGGTGGGATGAAAGACCGAGTATTCCTTTTAACTGATTGTTGAACTCGTGCGCGAGACCGGGTGCCATCTGGCTGATCGATTCCATTTTTTGAGCCTGCACCAGTTGATTTTCCATATAGCGACGATCTGTAACATCGTGGGCAGTCAACAGGACATACTGATTCCCTTCTTCAATTAAAAATGCAGAATTCGACTTTAACCATCTTACCTCATTGGTTGCGGTTAAAATTCGAAAATTTTGCTGTACCGAGTGATTGTTTTTTTCGGTTTCCATAAGAAGCATATTTACGACGTTTCGATCTTCAGGGTGGATCAACTCCAGAAATTCGCGTTTCATTTCAAGTCCCGTAAGATTGAATCCTGTGGTTTCTACAAATCCGGGATTTACATAAATTACTTCACGGTTCTCAAGCACAATAACACAGTCGAAAGAATTCAGCAAAATTTGTTGGAATATGTTATTTATAGAGAAACATGGCGGGATATTGTTCTCTTTTGATGAATAATTGGTCGTCATAATTGTGCAATCCCAACAAAAGGTTATAAAAGCATTTCAGGTGTTTAGGGGGAAGTTATTGAAAGAAAAATGTAAAATGGTAATTGTTAAAATATAAATTATTTGTTAATAAGTCAATACTTAGATATTAAATTTTATTAATAATGAAAAAAAATCGGCAGCTAATATCCTTTTCTATAGCCGCGTACGAAGTCTAATGGCAGGCAGAAATAAATGCCGGCACCGGGATCATCGAAACTACCGCACACCTCATTGAGAACAATCTCCACATCCTCCACTTGATTTTCTTCAATGACAATAAAGATAGTTTTGTTGATAGGGCTTGTTCCGGGGAATGCATCGGGCAAACCTGCAAATATCGGAATATTGCTCGTTAAAATTTTACCCATGCCGTTACTATCGATCACTGTCGCGCCGGAAATACCGATTTCAAGGAACGCAGATAGCAAATCCTCCAGTAAATGAATTTTATTCAAAATGATGACAATCAGCTTCTTGCTCATGATTCTGTCCTTTTTGTCCGTTGATTGATGAGTGTGCGGTACGTTATTTTCTCTTTCGTTTCATTGCATTTTTCTAAAGCGTATTTGAATGTGACAGGACCGATCAGTTGATCGATTGCAACTACAGCAATTATTATGGATGCCAGCTCGCTGCCAAATGCCGGAAAACGGCGCATGATTTCGTGGGCAAAACCTAGACTTACTCCTGCCTGCGCCACGAATCCGAGCCAGTACATATATCGTTGCGGCGCGGGATCCCGGGCGATCATTGCTCCTGTGGTCGTGCAAGTAGACAACATAATCGTACGCAGAAAAAATATGATCAAAGCGATCAGCCAGCTTTTTTGCAATATCTCGAGATTAAGTGAAGCACCGGTAAGCGAAAAGAATAGCGTGTATATCACCAATGATACTTTATCCAGCGAGATCATAAATCGCTTGTTATTTTTCGAAAAATTTTGGATATAAAATCCCGCCGTAATGCATATTAATAGTGGCTCTATTTTGAGACCAATTCCGTGGGCATGCTCCAGGTAATCTGTTAAATGGTAAGAAAATTTAGTTACCACAAAGCCGATTGTAAGTATCGCCATAGGTAAAATCGTTCGTACCCGTTTAATCAGAAAATCGAGCCCCAGACCGAGCATTACTCCGGTAGAAATTGAGATAACGATTTCCAGCAGCAGAATAAAGAAAAAACTGAAATCCCAGGATTGATTTGCAACAAGCAAAGTATTACATACG
>WJJN01000144.1 GCA_014729735.1 Candidatus Zhuqueibacterota bacterium | reverse complement strand
TAAAGTCGATGAATATAAGAAAAAATATTATAATGTGCAAATGAATATGAAATTTTGTTAAAAATGCTTGATTATTTTAAAAACAAATCGTATAATTTAACTTATTATAAATTTTGCATCATTAAATAACGGGCAACCTGGATAGGCATCTTCGATATGTTATTTAATTCAATGCATTTCATCGTATTTTTTATTCTGATCGTTACGCTTTATTTTTCGATAGCATACCGCTACCGCTGGATCCTACTCCTCACGGCAAGTTATTATTTCTACATGTGCTGGAAATTGGAGTACATTGTTCTCATATTTGCGTCTACTGTAGTTGATTATTTCTGCGGATTAAAAATATTTCATTCCGAATCGAAAACTACAAAAAAATATTTTCTTTTGCTCAGCTTGATCGTGAATCTTGGGTTGTTGTTTTCATTCAAATATTATAATTTTTTCAGCGATTCAATTCGCGCTGCATTCGAGACGATTGATTTAACGGTTACCTTTCCGCATTTAAATGTTTTATTACCCGTTGGCATTTCTTTCTATACTTTTCAAACGCTAAGTTATACAATCGAAATTTATCGCGGAAATATGGCGCCTGAAAGGCATTTTGGAATATTTGCGTTGTTTGTAAGCTTTTTCCCTCAGTTAGTTGCCGGTCCTGTGGAACGCGCAAATAATTTGATTCCCCAATTGAAAACACGATACAGTTTCGATGCCGAAAGAGTAAAAAGTGGGCTGAAACTGATGTTGCTGGGATTTTATAAAAAAATAGTTGTCGCGGATTCTGTTGGAATATATGTCAATCAGGTTTATAACAACTGCTATGATTATGAGGGATGGCAATTAATCATCGCAACAATTCTTTTTGCATTCCAAATTTACGGAGATTTTTCAGGGTACTCGGATATCGCCATTGGCGCTGCCCGGGTAATGGGCTACGATCTCTTGACGAATTTCCGGTTTCCGTTGTTTGCAAAATCAGTGCCGGATTATTGGCGGCGATGGCACATCTCTATGTCGACATGGTTTAAGGATTATATTTTTATACCTCTCGGCGGAAATCGCTGTAAAAAATGGCGCTGGTATTTTAACATATTCATTGTCTTCTTCCTCAGCGGTTTCTGGCACGGCGCGAACTGGACATTTGTAATTTGGGGAATGATCCACGGTATTTATATGATTTCCTCAATTGCTACAAAATCTCTACGTCGAAAATTCAGAGATCAACTGAATGTTACTCCGTTCATCCAAAAAGGAATACGGATTTTCATTGCATTCAATCTGGTAGCGTTCTCGAGGATATTTTTCCGGGGGAATTCGGTCGAAGAATCATGGTATATTTTGACACATCTTTGCACGGATTTATCTAACTTTTCCGGACTATCCGTTTCGATTGGAAAATATACTGCCGTTGTTTCATTTCTTGCTGCTTTAAGTTTGGTTTTGGTCGAACTTGTACAAATTAATTATTCCAAAAATGCGCGGTTTAATCGGTTACCTATCGGAGTCAGATGGTCTTTCTATTTTGCAATGATATTTATTATCATCATTTTCGGCGTGGACTATAATACGCAGTTTATTTATTTCCAATTTTGAGGAATTGATGCATGCATCGTTTATACTGGCTAAAACATATAATATTTCTGTTATTGCTTGTTATATTGGATGCCGTAATAGGGCAGATGTTGCGGTCGGCTAACAGCCAATATTTTATGGAAAAAACGATGCATGAATTCTACCAACAGAAAGAAAACATCGATTTGCTGTTCATGGGCTCGTCGCATTCTTATTATCATTTTAATCCCTGCTTTTTTGAAGAACACCTGGGAATCACGTCTTTTAATCTCGGCAGTGCCGGTCAGAATCCAACGTCTACTTATTATTTACTAAAAGAGGTGTTTAACCGAGGACATCAACCAAAAGTGGTTGTATTAGAAACATCCTGGCGTCCTCTAACAGGAAAGGATACTGATTTTTATTCTGCCAGCCGAGTGTTCCATGCCCTGCGCTGGTCAGTGAATAAGCTCGCTTTATTTTGGAATTCCTTTTCCTTCCCGTCTTCATTGCGATTATTTTCACGTACATTTCATTATCGACGGAATATACGCAAATTCTTTGAACCCTCGGAAGATACACAAAAAGAAAAATATCGATTGAACCTCTCATATATTCGAAAAGGATTTGTCACTTCAGCCAAGAAAGCGACTCCGGAAGAGTTGGCTTATCATGAATTCAAAAATAAGACAGCTGAATTTAACAGCTATCGACTCTTATATTTAAAAAAGACAATTCGCTTTGCCTTGAAGAATCATGCATGCGTTGTGGGCGTTATTTCGCCACTCCCGCCTTCCGTATTTTCAGACATATTTGATTACACCCGGATTCATGACAGGATATCCGCTATTTACGAATCATTTGGCATTACACTCATTGATCTGAATCTCATCAATCAGGAAAGAGCGATTGTATTTGATGATGACTTCATGGATAGCAATCACCTGAACAGCCAGGGAGCGAACAAAATTAACATGTTTCTGACCGAATATTTCCGCGATCATCTACCCAGCCTGACTCAATAATAGTAAATTTTATTAATATATTGTCGATTGACTAAATATAGCTTGCATTTTAAAATGAGGGAACGCGGAGTGGCAAAAATTTTGATCATCGATGATGAGAAACAGATAAGAACAGTGATGCGGAAATTGCTGGAAAAAGAAGGTCACAGTGTAATTGAGGCGGAGAACGGTGCAGAGGGTATTGATGCGTATTGTAGGCAACCCGCCGATCTGGTGATAACCGATATTATTATGCCGGAAAAAGAAGGTATTGAAACAATTAAGGAATTCATGAATGAATTTCCGGGAATAAAAATAATTGCAACATCGGGAGGAAGCCAACTACTCACACCTGAATTGGGACTGGATGTTGCAAAATGTCTTGGTGCGGTTCGAACATTGAAAAAACCGTTTAGTTCGAACGAATTGATCGAAGCTGTGAATGACGTGTTGGGCAATAAATAATAGTTGGTAAGAGTGTTTTAATGAATTTTTAAATTTTATGATCTGTTAAAATTCCCCTTATTACATTTATATTTACACCATTTTTCACACATATTATATCGTTTAATACAAAATATAATGTTTAATCGTTCAATTTATAACAAATCGCTAAAATAAATGTAAAATAACTGTCATAATCATTGAATCTTAAAATAATTATTTTTAAATTATAATAGATGGTAACGACGCTTTTTTTTGTGGGGTAAAGGATGAGTGAAAATTATTTTAAATTCGATGAATTGCGTAAAGTTCCGGATAATCAGGACTGCCAATCGAAAAAGTGCCGTACGGAGACATTGGCGTTAAAATCCGAACTGAATGTGATGCATCACCTGCATAAAAATTCTCCCTGTGCAACTCTCATCGTGAACAATTCCGGCGACATCCTCGATATAAATCCGAAAGCGGAAAAAATTCTTAGTGAAAATAATGAGGAACTGATTGATAGTAATATCTTCGATTTAAAACTTTTTAATAATAATGGACATACGATTGATTTAGAAAACATACTTACATCTGGCGATCCATTCCGATTTAGATTGACGCAATATATTGATTGTCAACTATGTTCATTAAAAGAAGGGGACATCGACGCTGAGCTAATAGCAATTTATTTAATAGATTCAGTTAAAGAAAAGAATGATAAGTTCCAGACATCCGGTGCTACTTCTGAATATATTCATCGAAAGAAGTCTGAAGAAACATTGAGTAGTACAAATGCTAATTTGGAAGCAATTTTGGAAAGTACGGCAGATATTATTGCTGCCCGAAATTTAAATGGCGATATAACGCATTATAATAAGAGCTTTGAAAGACTGGTGAAATCTCTTTTTGGCATTGAAATGAAACCGGGATTGAATACTCTTCATTATTTATCCGAGGAGAAGCGGATTTATTGGGAAAATGTGCTGAAATTTGTCGTTAGGAACAGAGAGAGGCATCATGAAATATTTATCGAGGAAATAGATAATGATACCCGGTATTATGAATTAGTATTCAATCCGATTGTCGTTAACGATCAGGTGATAGGTGTCGCAGAATTTACCCGAGATATAACCGAATTCAAGAAAACCGAGGAGGATTTGCGGGCAAGCCAGGCGGAATTGTTAACAGCTCAGGAAATAGCTCAACTTGGGATTTATGAATGGGATTTAAGAGATGATTCTCTTACATGGTCAAAACACATGTATCGCATGGCAGGACTAGATCCCGATAACTTTAAAGGTAATCTGAAAGAAACGATACAACAAGTACTTCATCCTGATGACCGAGATCGAATCAATAAAGAAATTCAGGAAATGATTGAGGAAAAAGAGACGAAAAATATGGAATTTCGTATTATTCGGCAGGATGGGGAAGAAAGAGTATGGAGATCGGAAAGCGAGTTCATCCTGGATGAAAATAACAATCCGATAAAATGCATCGGTGTTCATTTGGATGTCACCGAATGCAATAAGGCAGAAAGGGCTCTCCGTAGCAATTTGCAATTTCTCGAAACGATGTTGGATACTATCCCAAATCCGATTTTTTACAAAGACAGAAAAGGAACTTATTTGGGATGCAACAAAGCGTTCAGCAATCAAATATTCGGACTTCCCAAAGAACAAATAGCCGGCAAAACGCTAAAAGATTTTCCCGGACACATTCCCCCGGATTTAGTGGATGTGTATGCCCAAAAAGATAAGGAATTAATCGACAATCCGGGCACACAGTTTTATGAAAGCAAAGTGAAATGTGCGGATGGGACTGCCAGAGATTTTTTGTTTAACAAAGCGACATTTTATGATGCCAATGGCAGGGCAAAAGGATTGATCGGTGTGATGCTCGATTTAACTGAACAGAAAAAATTAGAGCAACAGCTACTTCAATCCCAGAAAATGGAAGCAATTGGGATTCTGGCAGGCGGAATCGCCCATGATTTCAATAATTTATTGACAGCTATTCTTGGGAATTCAGAGCTCATGCTTAAAATGGTCTCGGAAGATAATGCTATTTATGAGGAAATCAATGAAATAAAAAATGCTGCCAATCGGGCTGCTGCTCTGACAAATCAATTATTAGCATTCAGCCGACGGCAGGCGTTGCAAAAGAAAAATGTCAATATTAATGATATAGTGAAGAATGTCAGTAAAATGCTGCATCGGCTTCTCGGCGAGGATATTGATCTTATAAGTGAGCTTGCTCCGGATTTGAAAAAAGTTTACGTGGATTCGAGCCAGATCGAACAGGTGATTATCAATCTTGCGATAAATGCACGCGATGCAATGCCCGAAGGTGGCACTCTGTTCATTCAAACTGATAATGTGACACTAACTGAGGAAGATTGTAAAAAAATGAATTTTTCAAGTGCCGGCGAATATGTGCGGCTTGCAATTCAGGATAGCGGCGAGGGTATTGAATCTGATATGCTAAATCAGATTTTTGATCCTTTCTTTACAACGAAAGGATTGAGAGGCACCGGACTTGGATTATCGGTTGTTTATGGTATCATAAAGCAGCACAATGGATTGATTAATGTTGATAGCGAAAAGGAAAAAGGAACCCGCTTTATCTCATATTTGCCAGTTAATACGGAAAATCCCGAAAATTCCCACCATAAAACGAGCCAGGCTACTGTGCATGAAGGCAATAACGAACAGGTGCTGGTAGTCGAAGACGATGAGAGAGTTCGTAATTTCATCATCAAAGTACTACGCAAAAATAATTATAAGGTGTTTTATGCCGAAAGTGCCGCTGAAGCGACTAAGATCTTCACTTCTGAAAATAGAGAATTTATTCTTGTTTTCAGTGATGTTGTTTTACCGGATCGAAATGGTATTAATTTGATTGAAGATTTCCTTAGTAAAAAACCGGATTTAAAAGTAATTTTAAGTAGTGGATACTCGGACAGAAAGTCTCAATTCCATGAAATAAAAGAGAAAGGTTATGCCTTCCTTCAAAAGCCCTTTGATATAAAAGATTTATTGAATACAATTCAAAACGTATTGTCATAACAGATTTCTCTCCCAGGGTCTTTAGATAAATTTACAGCCCAGATTAATTTTTACTTGCATTTTTGAAAATAATATTGTATATTTGTATCAACAAATATTTGGTAGATACAACTATTTGCAGATTAACGAATCGGGTATGGACTATACAATTCATAACACATTATCAGACATCATGAATCAAATTATTCAAAAGATGATTGTCATGGACCGAGCGGAAAAGTTTTGCTATGGGGTAACGCTTTCACAAGCTTATACGATTGATATACTTCATCAGCAAGAACAGTTGACAATGAATGAGCTCAGTCAGAAACTCGGTTTGGCAATTAGCACTTTAACACGAATTATTGATGTATTAGTACGTGAACAGATTGTTTATCGAGCGCAGTCGGACCTGGACAGGCGAAAAGTACTGATCGGATTAACAGACAAAGGGAAAGAATTAGCCGAGAAATTGCAGAAATGTTCCTGTGAGTTTTGGGCGAAGGTATTCGATTCGATTCCCGCAATTAAGCGAACTGAACTGGAAAGCAATTTAAATGTATTGTTACAAGCATTAAATAGCATAAATAAATCGCACTGTACTAAAAATGAAAATTATTCGTCTGAAGGGAGGTGACAATATGAAACGTTACGCAATTCCACGCATCGCCCATTGTTCGGAAGGGTGCTGTATGTTGTCCTGAACACGACGTAAAACTGTTCTTTAATGAGAGTGCTGCACAATCCGGAATTGTTGAATAGAATATCTAACAAGTTCCGGGGTGCAGCATTATTTATGAAACCGATAATTCATATCGTAAAATGCTATGTTGGAAACGAAATATCTGAAGACAACGGTAGGAAAAATTCCTCTGGTCGATTCGAAACTTTCCACTCGTGATCGAATAGGCGCAGTGTCGGTTCGTTGCAATATCCGGCGGATGGATTATGCTATTGAAAAGGGGCTTTATGCAATCGGCATTCCCGATGCCAATTCACCGGTCTTTGTTTCTGCGAACTACAAGCTTAGTTTCGATTCCCTGCGCAAAGAGTTGAGCGATTTAAATGCATGGATCCTGGTTTTGGAAACGAAAGGTATCAATGTATGGTGTGCCGCGGGAAAGGGAACATTTGGTACGAATGAACTCATTAGCCGTTTAAATGAGGCTAAGTTAGAACAGGTCGTGGCACACAAAAAGCTAATTGTGCCACAACTCGGAGCACCGGGAATTGCAGCGCACGAAATTCGGGAGAAAACGGGATTTCATATTATTTACGGTCCGGTCCAGGCTAAGCATATTCAAGAGTTCATTAATAATGGGAATAAAGCCACAGAAGAAATGCGGACAATTGCTTTCAACTTTGGTGATCGTT
>WJJN01000143.1 GCA_014729735.1 Candidatus Zhuqueibacterota bacterium | reverse complement strand
TCGGTGTGAGCGATTCGCCGGACCAGGTGAAGTCCAATTCAAGCATTAATTCATATCAGACACAGAATTTGAAATTTTCAACCACTTATTTTTGGAAAATCGTGAGCCATGACAATCATGGGAATATGACAAGTGGCGATATCTGGAGTTTCACTACGCGACCGGAAAATATTCTTCCGCCATTTATGCCCAATTCTCCGAAACCGCAAAATGGCAAAACCGGCATCAACATTAGTGGTGTGAAGTTGCAATGGCATAGCGGGGATCCCAACGGAATCGACACTGTAGAGTATGATATATATTTCGATACAGTGAATCCACCCACCAATCTCATTTCCGAAGCACAGACTGACACTTTCTACAATTTACCGCTGCTGGATTTCGACACGCAGTATTACTGGAAAGTGCATGTACGAAACAGTTTCGACATGACAACCGAAGGCGATATCTGGAATTTTACTACCCGGACCAGTACCATGTTTTTCGAAGAACATTTTGATGACTACATGACCGGCTTTCCACCGCCCGATTCTGCCTGGACGTATTTCGGCGACTTCGAGACTGTGAAGGTCACGGATCAGATATTCCAGGGAACGACCGGCAAAAGCTGTCAACTGATCGACACGATAATGGCTTACTCGAATGGAATCACCAGGGAAATAAGTCAAGAAAAATCAACAGGAGTGTTTGAGTTTGCTTGGCGTGTCGATAGAAGCGATGATTTTCTCGGCATGCGGCTTTATCCGTCGACCGTGGATTCGCTGCATCGGGGACCGCAGATATCGATCCGCGGTGATTCGCTTGAATATTACGATCGTGATTTCACCTGGAAATTTATTGCGGATATCGATTCTGCAACCTGGTACAAAATGCGGATTGTTTATGATTGTCAGCTCGAAAGCTATTCAATTTATGTTAATGATGTTCTGCTCGTTCACGATGCAGGCTGGACGGGCATTGATATCTCTTCATTTAAATATATATATTTCCTGACATTCAGCAATCGGCGCTGCTCGTCCGGCTACATCGATGAAGTCCGGTATTATGCCAGTGAATTATTGCTTCAATAATGATCACTCTCTCAAATACAAAGCCATTGTAGAATTCTGCTCTGCGATGGCTTTTTTATTTCAGATAAGCACATCCATTGCAGCAATCCATTTTACCGCGACCTTCTTGCTGTGATTCATTCTTCAAAAAAGGACAATCTTCACAATCACAAGTTGGACCTTTTATTTTTTTCTGAAAATATCGAATCATGTACGCCGTTGAAATAATAATCGCACCGAAAACAATCACATATTCCCACCACATGATTATCCTCCTATTCCTAAAACGCGGCTGATCTGATATACCGACGCTGCGAGAATCCATGCAAGGACGAGTGTATAACCTGCCATAAATAGCGGATATTTCCAACTTCCCAGCTCTTTTTTGACAACCGCAAGCGTTGCCATGCACGGTACATAGATCAGTACAAATATCATAAACGCCAATATTTTTCTGGGATTATAGCGGGGATCATTTTCCAGCTTTTCTTTTAATGTTATATTTCCGTTCTCTCTTTCCACATTTGTTTCGCCGATTCCGTATACAATTCCCATGGTTGAAATGATCACTTCTTTCGCTGCAATTCCGGCAAATAATGCAATGTCCATGCGCCAGTCAAAACCACAGGTTCTGAATACCGGTTCTATAAACTGCCCGAATCTTCCGCCCATACCGTACTTCAATTCCCGCTCTGCGAGTGCAGCATCCAGACTGTCTTTTTTATCTTGAATATTTTGAATCAGTAATTCGCTATTCTCCTCGGCTGCTACTGATTGCAATTGAGAATCAAGTTGCTGCTGCGCCTGTTCATGCTGTTCATAGATATGATGCGGTTTCGGAAAAGAGAGAACAAACCAGATGATGACAGATGCTGCCAGAATAAAAGTCCCGGCTTTTTTCACATACGCCCAGCTTTTTTCCCAGACATGAGTAATTACTCCGCGAATGGTCGGCATGCGATACGGCGGCAGTTCCATCACGAATGGTGAAACCTCGCCTCGGTAAATTACGTGCCGGAAAAGCTTGGCAATGCTTAAGGCTAACAGCCATCCGAAGAACCAGAGCGACCAGAAAACAGTGCCCGCGTGCTCCGGGAAAAACGCGGCTGCCAGCATTGCGATGACCGGCGTTTTTGCTCCGCACATCATCAGCGGAGAAATGAATATCGTCAAAACCCTATCCTTTGGATTGACCAGTGTGCGCGCGCTCATAATGCCAGGAACAGCACATCCCGTGGACACCATCATCGGAATGAAGCTGCGACCGTGCAATCCGAACAGATGCATGAATTTATCCATCACAAAGGCAGCCCGTGCCATGTAGCCGGTATCTTCGAGAAAGGAGAGCCCCAGAAAAAGGAGTAGCACAATCGGGAAAAAGACCAGCACGCCGCCCACGCCTCCGATAATGCCTTCCACGAGGAAATCCCTGAAGATTCCCGCGGGCAGGAAGGTAACAAGTACGTCCTGTAGCCATACAAAGAAACGGTCAATGCCATCGGATAACGGATTGCCAAGATTGAATGTCAAATGATAAATCAGGAACATAATTCCGAAAAAGATGATCAATCCCAGATAGCGATTCAGCACGACCTTGTCGACCATTTCAGTGAAATCGATGCGTTCACTGCCGGAGTCGTGCTTTACGACTTCGCGGCATGCACCGTGAATATACGCGTAACGTTGCTCGCATACGACCACCTCGCTATCTTCGCCGAAATGTTTTTCGATCCAGGAACGTACAATTTCTCCTTGTTGGAGCACTAAATCGGCATTGCTGTGTTCGCTGGCTATCTTCTTCAACGCCTCGCGATCGTTCTCCATCAATTTTATTGCCATCCAGTGTAATGCGTATTTTTTTCCGAATTCCGGATCGGTTTTCAGCACATCGATCAGACGATAGTGCTGGGATTCAAGCTCCAATCCGTAATTCAAATGACGAGCTGTCGAGATGATCTCACCTTCGGCAACTTGCAACGCTGTATCCAGCAGCATCTCTTTACCCGAGCCTCTGGTACCAATTGTTTTCACGAACGGGATTCCCAAAATTCTACCAAGCTGCTTTTCATCGATATGAATGCCCAGATTTTCCGCTTCATCCGTCATATTCAAGGCGCCAATCACAGGCACGCCAAGCTCCTGAAATTGCAGGCATAAATAGAGATTTCGTTCGAGATTTGTGGAATCGATCACGTCTATGACAACATCCGGTTTTTCCTGCAGCACATAATCCCGGGTCACGATTTCTTCGATTGAAAATGCTGTCAAACTATAAGTACCGGGCAAATCCACAAACTCGAGGATCTTTCCTTTGTATCTGATTCTGCCAATTTTCTTTTCCACTGTCACGCCGGGATAATTTCCAACATGTTGCACCTGACCAGTCAATGCATTGAACAAGCTCGTTTTTCCCGAATTCGGATTACCTGCAAGCGCAATCCGAATTGTTTTTACATCTTCCTTTATTTTAATCTTATTACCAAATGCTCTCATTAATGATGCCTTTCATTCACTTCCTCGACTTGTATCATCGCTGCTTCTGCGCGGCGCAATGAAATACGATATCCTTTCAGCCGAAGCTCGATAGGATCTTTTAATAATGCCTCGCGCAGAACCTGTCCCTCTGCACCTTTAATAAATCCCATATCGATAAGTCGCCTGCGGATTTCACCTGTTGCACGAACCGCCACAATCCGAAAATAGCCGCGGTCTTTAATATCACTGAGGGTCATACATTCTCCTGTTATTGTTGTTTGAATTTCTCCAGCCACTCAGAATTCTCGTTCATGAATACTACAAAATTTTCCAATGAACTGAATATATCCCGATGGATATAATGCTCAAGTTTGCACGCGTCATTTTCGGCAATTTCCGGGTCAATCCTTAATATATCCACAAAGAAATCCCTGATGATCCGATGCCTTTCTTCCAACTCCCTTGCCAGTTGCATGCCTTTTGCGGTCAGCTCCACCAGTCCGTAACTTTCATGAATGATCAGTTTTTTCTTCCGCAATAAATTCAGTGCAATGGAAACACTCGACCGGTTAACCCCGCGCTTCTCCGCAATTTCCTTGACGCGTGCAACCTTGTTATTCTTTTGGAGCTCATAAATAATTTCGACATATTCTTGTGTCGTGGTATCAAATTCAATATCCATTTTACCCGCCAAACTAAGTTTGATTAATAAAACATTTTTTAAAATACCGATTTTTTCATTTAAAATCAAGTGAAAAATATGCGACCGACCTCACGTGACTTTACCCTTGGGAAGGTTTAAGCATTACTTAAGTGACTCGAAGAATCTTTGTCAACATAATGATTATCCATTTTTACCAAACCTTCGCAAGGATATCGAATTTGTCATAAAAGTCTTGAATTTAATTCAAAAATTCATATATTTAAATCTATGATCATAAAACATCTGACCTTACAAAACTACCGACGTTTCAGAAATCTGGAGCTGGAATTCCCTGAAAATCTTATTGGGATTATCGGCAGCAATGGCATCGGAAAGACGACGATTGTCGAGGCAATCGGATGGGTGCTTTACGGAAACCGCATTAAACGCACGGATAAACAGGATATTCGCTCTCAGTTCAGCACCAATTCCGATCCCTGCCGCGTGGAAATGATTTTCACAATTGGCGGGCACGAGTATCGGATCATGCGTTTGCTCAAAGGAAAGTCAGCGCTAGTGGAAGCCGCAATATATCGGGAAGGGAATCCGGAGCCGGAAGCAGTTCAGGAGCGTGGAGTAAATGAATTTATCGAAAAATTGCTAAACCTTGATTACCGCTCCTTTTTTGTGTCCGTATTTGCGCGCCAGAAAGAGCTGGCAGCCCTCTCCTATCTCCAGCCCGAAGAGCGCCGCAAAAGCATTGCCCGCCTGATCAACATCGATGCCATCGAACGGGCGCGCAAGCAGATCCGCGCAGATAAAAATACTAAAGAAGCAGAAGTGCGGGGAATGCGAACGAATATCAAAGATGAGGACGAATTAAAGACGAAAAAGCGTACGATAAAAGAGCAGATCTCCGCGAAACAGGAGGTAGAGAAAGAACATCAGAAGCAGGTGAAAATTTCACAGGAAAAACTGACGCAAGATAAAGAGAATCTTGACGCGCTTTCGAAGGTGCGGGATCACTATCTGCATCTGAAATCACAATTAGAGAAATGGGAGCAGCGGCAATCAGATTATGGAAAGCGCAAACAGGGATACCTGGATCAAATTGCAAATATCACGAAGGCGAAAGTAGAGCTTGAAAAATTAAACAAGCAGCTCGAAAATTATGATTCTGTTCAGCAGCAGAAAGAGCAGCTCGATCAGAATAAAGCGGCAGCCGCAGAATTGAAAGGCAAATTATCCGAGCAGAATAAAGTGAAACAATTACTTGCCCGCCAGACCGAGCAACTGCAATCCGATTCCCAGGTAATTCAAAGATTAGCTCCTTCGAAAAATCAGGTCGAAGTGATCGAAAAAGAGCTTGCGCAACATGAAAATGATCTCGAAAAATTGAGGAAAGAGCTGACTTCTTTTCAGGCGAATAAACAAAAAACATCTGATCTGGGCAAAGAAGTGAAACAGCGCCAGGAACGGGTAGATAAACTGGGCAAAGAAAGTCCCTGTCCGGTGTGCACCCGTCCATTGAAAGAGCATTATAATACGGTGCTCAACCATTTTGATGAAGAATTGCAAAAGCTGCGCGTCGAGTGGAAAACGAATGATGCCAATGAAAAAGAGTGCAATCAGAAAGTTCAGCAATTAAACAGCACCATTCAAACTTTGAAAAAGAGCAGGGATGAGCATATTCGAAAGCAGGAGCAATTCAATGAAAAAGAAAATGCCATCAAAAAAATCGAGTCGGATATCAAAGAATGGCAATTACAGTTGGAGTCGCTGCACGCGGAAATTGAAGCCATTGGCGAGGTCGAATATGATGAGCAGAAGCACGCACAATTGATTCAAGAGTACAAAAAGCTGTCGCAATTGCGGGATCAGGCGCTGCAATACGCGGAGCGTGTGAATCGGTTGCCGGAGGTCGAAAAGGAATTACAGGAAACCGAGAAAATGCTGGGAGACCTTGCCAATGACATCAAAGAGCAGAGTCAGCAGCTTGAGCAATTGAATTACGACGAGCGGAAATACAAACAGGCTCGCCAGGAGGTAGACGCCGCGCAGGAGGAACTGGATAAGTCTCGAAAGCAGGCAGATCAGATTCAGCGGGAGATCATCATTTTGCAAAAAGATCTGGAAAATGTCGAAGCTGAATTGAAAAAGCAGAAAGAGCTGCTTGTGGCGATCGAAAAGCTGAACCAGGAGCTGCACTATTTATCGGCGCTGGATCAGCACCTGGGCATTTTCCGGCAGGATCTCGCCGGCAGGATCAGACCGATCATCGCGCAACGCGCTTCCGAGCTGATGAATCTGACAACCAGCGGCAGATATTCGCTGCTGGAGTTGGATGATGATTACAACATCTTCTTGTACGATCACACAGACCGTTTCCCGTTGGCGCGTTTTTCCGGCGGGGAACAGGACCTCGCAAATCTGTGCATCCGTATTGCCGTCAGTCAGGTCGTGGCAGAACGAGCAGGCGGCACGCAGATCAACTTCATCGTTCTCGATGAAATATTCGGCTCCCAGGACGAGGAGCGCAAAGAGCTGATCATGAACACGCTGCAGCATCTCTCGTCCCAGTTTCGTCAGATTTTCGTTATCACTCATGTCGAGGAGATAAAGGACATCATGCCGGTAGTTGTTTCGGT
>WJJN01000142.1 GCA_014729735.1 Candidatus Zhuqueibacterota bacterium | reverse complement strand
TCAATGTCGACAATATTCACGCTTACATTAAAAATGTTCAGGAAGAAAATCGCAATGCCAAATGGCGTTCGTTTTGTCTTTTTCCGGTCACATCCGAACAAAATTGTATTGCCGTCGTTTACCTGTTATTCAACAAAACATATCGCCTGAACGAACAGGATGTAGAAATCGGACGTAAATATTTTCAGCGCGCTGGCGCAATTCTACATAACTCAATTAAAGACAATACAATTAGATATGATAATACGAGATTCGAGCACATCCTGGACAGTGCGGCTGATCCGGTAGTTTGTCTGGATGCTCGAGGTGATATCACGTACTTTAATGAACGCTTCTCACAATTGACCGGATTTGCGGCAGATGAAATCCGGGATCGTAATGTGGATGCATTTCTGCTAAACGGGAGCGAGATTTTCAATAGAATCCGTTCACAATTACTCGCGGAGCACGAAATCATAACTATCGAATCGGATATTTGCTGTAAAGGTGAATCTTTACTAACGCTGGACTGGTCATTTAGCCGAATGAAGGATGCCTGCAATAAAATGAAATGTTATATTGGTGTGGGAAAAGATATTCGTGAGCAGGGAAAAAACCGTATCCAAAAGCAACAGTTCAACCGGGATACTGAAGAGCTAATATTCAAACTTGCGCATCGTTTGAAAACTCCGCTTGTCTCGCATGACGGCTATATCTCTCTTCTGGAAAGGGAATATCAAAACCAGCTACCGGATGGTGGAAGGTTCTATTTAAAAAAATTGCATGAAAATAATGAGCACATGTGCAATGTCATCGATGATTTACTCGATTATTGCAAGCAACAAAATAAAGAAACTCGTCACGAATTAGTTAATACGCGGACCTTGATATCAGAAATAATCAAGGACTTGTACGACGTTGAACATATTCATTTTCATTTAAGCGATGATTTGCCGAAGGTGAATTTCGATAAAGGAGACTTGCTCACCATTTTCACAAACTTACTCGAGAATGCCGTCAAATATATGGGGCAAAGAAGAGATCCGCGAGTCGAAATAGGCGGGCAAAAGGAAAACAGCGGCAGCTATTTTTATGTGAAAGATAACGGAATCGGAATCGATGCAAAATATCACAAACACATCTTTGATCCGTTTTTTCGCGTAAAAGATCAGATAAATGTCGAAGGAACAGGTATTGGTCTGACTGTGGTACAAAATATTATTCGAAGAAATAATGGGGAAATCCGTGTCGAATCAACTCCCGGACAAGGTACCACAATATTTTTCACCATTCGCGACATGCAATAAGACTGTTAATTCAATGGGAAATTAAGATGCACGAAACAGTAAACCAGGAACAAGATAAAATTTCGATATTGAGTGCGATCGTTGAAGTCATTGCTTCCAAGGACAATATCATTGACATATTTAAAGAAATCAGAGAATATTTGTATTCGATTATTCCCTGTGATTACATCACTGTTCTTTTTAATAACGAGAGCGCACGTTATTTCTATATTGTACCGGCGCTAAACATTACAAAAAGCATTATAAAGGGCGAAATTACGATACCCTATCACGAAACATCGATAACCGAGATTTTGCGATCGAAAGCGACTATCAAGCGAGATGACCTCGATGAGCGAGGCAACATGACCCCCGGAGACTTGAAATTCCTGCTCCCGGGAATTCGCTCCGATTTATCGATACCGGTTATAACACAAAATCGCGTACGTGCGGTGATCAACTGCAGCAGCTATAAATCCAATGTATTTACACCGGTTCATCAAACTTTATTAGAAGAAATTGGATTGATTCTTTCCATATCATTACGCCGTATAGATTTAGAGGAAGAAGTGCGCTCGCTGAAAACCAATATCAATCAGTGGCGGACTAAATACAAGACATTGCTTGAGAATTCAAAGCAACCGATTGTCGTTATAAACAGCGATCTGGCTTCGATTTATGAAGCGAATAAATCATTCGAAGTACTTACGGGTTATAACTCGCAACAATTAAATGGAATGAGATTTACGGGATTGCATCCCAAAATCCAGGCACACATCCTTACCAAAACGGTGCAAAATGCCGTTCAGGGGAAAACATCGCAGTTGAATCAAATCGAATTGCTTCAAAATAATGGTGAAAATATATTCGTCAATCTGCAGTTCTACGCGTTGGAGCAGAATGAGGAACCGAAATTATTTGCCGTTTACGAGCAGGTAGCAAAACAAAAACCAGGCACCCGGGAACAGAACTCGCAGATACAATCTCTAATCGATGTCGGAAACGAATTACTGGCAACGAATAATTTGGAGCTAATGTCCATTTCACTGCTCGACGGATTGGGAATAAATCAGAATGCGCGTTACGTAACGCTTCATTTATATGATAATGATCAACAAAAATTGAATCTCTACTGTGCCCGTAAATTCCCGTTCGAAAACGGCATGAGCATTATGCATCCCTGGCTGCTCGGGCTCAAACAAGGACCCTACACAGAAGTTCTTGAACAAGATCGCATTTTTAAATGTAATAATGTATTCACTGACAAACAATTTCACAGATGGCTGCCGATTGCTCAGAAGTTGGGTTACTCTGCAATGGTCAGCCTGCCGCTAATTATGCCTCACAGAAAACTGGGAGTGCTCACTCTATTCTATGAACAAGCACAGGATTTTAGCAGCGAAAATATTTCATCATTGAAGAATATTTCCAATTACCTGGCACTCTTGCTCAATGATCATAATTTGAACCAGCAGTTCAAAACAACAGAACGCCGCCTCGCGGTTATTCAGAAAATTCTGAATTGTGTGAATTCCGGATCTGATTTAAAAGAAACCATCCAGACTACAGCGATTCAGATAAAAAATATGATCAAATACGATCATTTCTCGATAACGGTATTTGACAGTAATGCTGAAAACTATCATATTTACGCCGTCGCTTCTGAAACATACAATAAGCTGTTCGAACCGGAATCATTTACGCCAATTGAACAATCCGATCTTGGCTGGCTGCATGTTCCAATAGATCAGCCGGAACAGAATGGGAAAATGACGCTGTTCAATAGCTGGTTCAGTAAGCTGAAATCCCGAATGGATACTTTATTATTAGTGAAAAACAAATATCTGGGTGCGATTACGATTGGCAGCCTCGAACCGAATATATATTCCAGGCAACATGAGGATTTTCTAAAAGATATTTCCGCCCACATCTCTTTTGCCATCGAAAACTCACGCCTTCACGCTGAAACCCGCAAGAAGCTCGACAGCTTTTCCATTTTGGCGGAATTATGTGATGATGTAAAAAATGTAACTGATTTGGACGAATTAATTTCAACCATGCTTCATTTTATTGGAAAGGCAGTTAATGCGCCATTAAGCACTTTTCGATTCGTGGAACATGAGAAAGCCAATCTTCGTGTCTATTCCACT
>WJJN01000764.1 GCA_014729735.1 Candidatus Zhuqueibacterota bacterium | reverse complement strand
GTCCGGGCTCCCCTGAGCCGCATCGCCCCTGTCTTCATTCACCCGAAAATTTGGTCCTAATGGATTTATGCGGCTGCCCTGTATTTTCATTTTTTGGGCGAAAACATCTGAATTTCCGTTACGACCATCAGCCCAGCAAAACACAAAATTGCCATATCCGTCTCCGGCGACGGCAGGACCAGTTTGCCCGGCACTGCCTGTATCGTCATTCACTTTAAAATTTCCACCGATTGGAGTTCCATCGCTTTTATAGCCCTGGGCATAAATATCAGCATTACCATTTCGGAAATCTTTCCAGCTAATCAGGAAATTATCCTGCGGATCCATGGCAACTGCTATGCGACTACCAAGATTTGTCACTGCATTTCCATTAAAAGGAGAAAAAGTATCTCCTACCGGGGTTCCGTCTGCATTATAGAGTCGAGCATAAACTTCTGATTTTTCATCCGGATAGTACTTATCCATAGCCCAACTGACCACGAAGTTACCCGAAGCGTTACTACAAGAGATGTCCAAATCAACGAATTCCCGGTCATCGCCACCTTTGTCCCAAACCTGAATCAGCCCACCTACTTCATTGCCTTCATTATCGATACGAAGTATGAAGACTCTACTCCAATAGTCCACAAATGCAAGCACTATGTTCCCATCATTGTCCATGCAGATGGATGGGAAATCGGCATAACTTAAATTGTTTTGTGTTTCTTCTGAAAGAATGGTGCCTGACAAGTTTCCGTTCCGGTCGAATGACACAGCATCAACCCACTGATGGTCGAATATACCCCAATACGTCCATGCAACAACGAAATTCCCTGTCAAATCCGTTGCAGCATCAGGTTTTTGATTAAGCAAATTCTTTTTTGCGACCTGGAAATCAGGCTCAACCGGTAAGCTGCCACTTTGAAAAAGTCGACCCCGAACTTCGGATTCTCCCATACCCATATAATGATCAGAAATAATATCACTTTCCCAACAAACGACGACTTTCCCATTAACCGACGCTGCAATTGTCGGCGTTGCATTAGCTGTCGTATCCGCATCATCATTGACTTTGAAATCCTCCGCGTGAACTATAAATGCAAAGAATAAAGAGAACAGAAAAAAAGAAATTGAGCTGCTTCTTATTGATACTTGCATTTTAACTTGCCTCCCATTTTTATGTATGATTGCCACATTTAGAATTAGAGACGAAATATAATGACGATTAATACATTACCCCCAAAATAAAAAATGCACAACCGATTGGATTGTGCATTTTTTCGAATAAATATTATATTTTATATTATGTTATATAATTCAGTTTTTCAATTTTAAAACCTTCCATATAAATTTTATATTTGCCCGGCAGAAAATTTTCAAATACTACAATACCTTCTCCGTCCGTTTTTTTGCTTTGCAATTCAATATCTTTTATTGAATAAATTTTGACCGCGGCATGTGCCTTTCCGGTGGAAATCACGACTGATTTTCCAGTGAGCTCAACTTCCTTAACGCCGGATAACCTCTTTCCGAGAAATGCAGGCTGTGGCGCCGGAGTTAAGAACAAACTAATTTTATCGAATAAATGCTCTTTTTTATCTTTGAAAAAATCTTTAAGTTTGAGTGCAGAATTTTCCGGATGAGCAGCTTGCCTGTGGCTCAACAATGAATCGATAGTGTTTTTAAGCGTCGCGGGTACCGGGATATTCAAAGCCATGATTTCCTCAAACTCCGGAGTATCTTTCACGATATCGTTTAGAGCACGACACGCATAACATTCTTCGATATGCTTCGAATCAGGGATTTCATCAGACTCTACATGAAACTTCATCAATCGAGCTCGATACATTTCACATACCCTTTCATTTTCGAGCATCATCCGATCAATTTTCCCTTTCAATCCAGCATAAATTGTTCGGCAGATATCACACTCTCTCAGATGTTGTTTAATTCGATCTCTCTCATCATATGATAAATATTTTTCTATAATGAAAGAAATCAGATCTGTTCTTTCCGGACATTCCATTTTTTATGCTCCTGAGTAATTTTCAAAATAGTCCCATTTATTTCTGACACAATCACGAAAGATGTTTTTCCCTCGTTCGAGTGTACCGTTCACGTATCCCATTGTCACGTCGTGCAGCTCTGCCATTTGCCTGCGTTTGAAGCCTTCCAGCCAGAGTTGAACGAGTTGCCGCATCATTTTATTTCGAATACCTTGCAGGCACTTTTTCGCTATTTCATTCAGCTCATGCGCAAACATATTCTGATCCGGCATCTCTGCGAAATTCACGTCATCCACAATGTGCCGGTTGATTTCTTCTCCCATTTCAGAAAAAAGAAGTGCGAACAATGAATATGTTCTCGCCTTTTTGCTCTGCCTGTAACAATCGATGACTTTATTGTTGATAATCCTGTCCAGATAAGTCTTGAAAGCACATTCGTGTTTAAAATCCATCAATGAATCCATAAGCCGTATACAAATATCCTGGGTTACATCTTCCGCCTCATCCGAACAAACTCCTTTGTAACATAATACTTTATAAATATAGATATAGTATTTTTTAATTAATTTATTCAATGCATCGGAATTACCTTGTTGATAAGCTTCGATACACTGCCTGTCTTCGACAGGATTAAATTTAATCATGTCATCCCCATATCTCTAAAATTTTATTGTAGGATCACCAAACAAACAATAGGCGTAGCGACTGATGTCATAATCAGGTCTGTAATTTTGTTGAAAATTCTTATCGCCCATCGCCAATATTGTCTTCTTCAACGCCTCTCCTGAGCTCAGGTTTTGCTCCACATAAAGCTCGTAGAAATATTTCTGAAATGCATCCGCGGTTTTATCATATACGTCGAAATTCGTTACAATACACGCGCCGGCACCCGCGGCTAAAAACTCGGTGCACAGATGATCGTTGATTTTCCATTCAGATGGCAATTTGCCAGAACTGCAGGCATTCAAAAAAACAAGCGGTCGGGAGGAAAACGACACGCCAATGGTTTCAATGATGACGCCCGGTTTTAGATAATCGTTTTTGCCGACATCCAGATAATCCTCTTCAGCATGTCCGAGATAGTGAATAATTCGAACATTTGAATTATTTTCCGATTCTGTTGCCAGCCGAGTCAAAAACTGGTCAACCTTTTCATAAATAATCTCTGCTTCGCAATCCGTTTTGCTCAGGATTTTTTGCACACGGCTGATCGATTCGCCTGCATTGCGCAGTTCCTTTCCCGGATTGCCCTGCCAATCGCCGTAATACAATATCGCTGAGCGAGAATCCGTTTTATCGGAGTGAAAAGTAGAACGCTCTTTGAATTCTTTTTCAGAGACAAATGTTATTCCAATAGCATATTTTTCACAGAGGAATTGATCGACCGCTGCATCATATGCAAATTGCCAGGGTACATTCACGCTACCCAAAACCAGGTTCAACGGAGTTATACTATTTTCGAATCGAAATAAGGTATCATACGTCTGCTTCAATCCAAACTGATTCCGGACGCCT
>WJJN01000141.1 GCA_014729735.1 Candidatus Zhuqueibacterota bacterium | reverse complement strand
CTTTTCTTCTTCATGCGTATAAAAACAACATATATGAAATATGCAAATATAATCACAACCAAAAGGGGAGCAATGGACCCCATAAATAGTCCAATACCACATAAAATGAGTATAAACCCTAAATACATTGGATTTCTGCTTATCCGAAATACACCATCCGTGACGAGTTTTGATGATGTAAGAGTGGGTTTTACTGTTGTGTCATTTTTTTGGAATGAACTATCTGCCAAAAGATTTAAGCTTATTCCGGCAGCTAAAGGTAGCACGCTTAACAGGGTTGTCGGAAAATTTAAGAAGTGTTTTAGGGGAATAAAAAAATGGAACAATATCATAAGTACAACAGCTATATATAAATAATAAGGCGGATCAATTCTTAATAATTTCATAAAATAGCCTTGATTTATGTATATCTATTTATCAAGGCAAAAGCAATGCCAGTAAATTATTTGTTTATTAATTTTAGAATTAATAATATTATAGATTTTAAAGATTGCAATATTACTCTCGCTGTGCGTAAGCAAACTGCACTGCTTTATAATTGATAAAGGCGCATTATGCACCCAAAATCAAAATTTTATAATTTGATTTTCATTTTGGTTCTGCTTAAGTTTGGTTTTAATTTATATCTTTTTCCGGTGTACTTCCCAGAATATCAGTGCTGCAGCAACAGATGCATTGAGTGAATTTATCTTTCCGCACATGGGGATTTGCACAAGGAAATCACATTTTTCGCGGATCAGGCGGCGGATGCCTTTGCCTTCGCTGCCGATCACAATACCCAGCGGCATGGTGAGATCGACGTCCTGGATCCGCTGTTCGCTATGTTGATCTGCGCCGACGATCCATAATCCGCGGGATTTCAGTTCTTCGATGATTTGGGAAAGATTGGTGACGCGTGCGACTGGCAGGTGATGAATTGCACCGGCAGATGTTTTTGCCACGGTATCAGTTAGTCCAACAGATCGATTTTTAGGGATAATGATACCGTGTAAACCGAACGCTTCGGCGGATCGAACGATTGCTCCTAAATTGTGCGGATCCTGAATTTCATCGAGCAGGCTGATCAGTGGTGGTTCGTTCTTTTTATTGGCAACTTCGAAAATATCTTCTATGGAGTGATAAGAAATCCGGGGCACTATCGCCATAATTCCCTGATGGTGGTTGTTACCTGTCATGTCGTCTATTTTCCGGCGATTCACCTCTCGAATCGAGACATTTCGTCTACGGGCAGCCTGCCGGACAGCTCTCACATTCCCCGGCTTTAATCCCCGGGCAATAAAAATTTTTTCCAGAGACTGCCCCACATTTAGTGCCTCGATCACGGCATTTTTTCCGTAGATAATGTTCATGGTATCTTTGGGAAGTTAGATTCCCGAAATCTTGGAGATTTCGGAAATCTACATTGAATAAAAAGACTCTCTAAAAAGTTAAAATTCACCTTTGATTCCGAGCCCCGGAGCCTCAGGCAGGATCATTTTACCGTTTTCCACAGTTGCACCTTTGAACGGATCGTTTGCGATCAGCAGATTTCCGTCCAGGTCTGCCCAGTCAACCAGCGGGCTGATATGCGCTGCGGCGGTGATGGCGCAGCTACTTTCTATCATGCAGCCGAGCATGATTTTCATTCCCAGCGAGCGAGCCATCCAGATCATGCGCAGCGCCTCCTGCAAGCCGCCGCTTTTCATCAGCTTGATATTAATGCCGTCGTATGCTTGTGCCAGTTTGGGTATGTCAGCAGCACCTTTCACTGCTTCATCAGCGACGATGGGAATATTTACCCGATCCCGCAGCCAGCGAGTTTCCTCGAGCATATCCGAGGGCATCGGCTGCTCGATGAACTCCACGTTCATCTTTTCCAGCCATTTGATTTTCTCCAGTGCCTCTTCTTTTGTTTTCCAGCCTTCGTTGGCATCGACGCGTAGCGTTTTGTCTGTAACATCCCGCACTGACTTCATTATCTGTTCATCATTTTCTTTGCCGACTTTTATTTTCAGGATCGGATATTTTTCAGCTTCCCGGATTTTTTTTTGCATCACTTCCGGAGTGTCAATGCCGATTGAAAATGATGTTATCGGTGTTTGCGTTTTATCGAGTCCCAGATATTTGTAAAGTGGCACGCCTAATTTTGTGGTCACCCAATCCATGACTGCGATGTCCATGGCGCATTTGGCGGCAGTCTGTTCTTTTGTCACATCCAGTATCGCATATCCCAGGTCAACGAAATTCCAGGGATCGAATTTATCGAAAATCGGCTGTGCTTTTTCGATTGTTTCGATTGTGGATTCCGGTGTTTCGTTGTAACGAATGTTCGGAGCCGCTTCCCCAATCCCGATGGTGCCGTCTTTTTCGTATTTTACAAACACATTATTTTTGGCATCCGACGAATTCCGGGCAATAGTCCAGGTATGTACCAAATTTAATTGTTTTATTTTATATTCCAATTTATTTCCTCCTTTAGCTGTGTTGCATCCTGTTAAGAAGATTCCGCTATCCACCGCGCCGGCGGCGAGAATAGCCTTTCCGGTGAGTTTAAGAAATTCCTTTCGCGATAAGGACATATTAATTTCTCCGCTTGTTTTGATCAAACAAATTAATTATTGGTCAGGATCCGCCGGGCGACGCGCAATGTTCGGGTCCGATACTCGTTGTACTCCTCGTGCTGTGGATCGAAACTATTGATCCGAACCATGCCGTCGGAATGAATGAAGCGTTTATCACCGATGTAAATGCCGACGTGCGTAATTCTATCTTCATTGCGCCCCCAGAACAACAGATCCGCGGGCTGCAAATGCGATAAATTATTCGTCAACGGAACTTCCTCGCCCTCGTTCACCTGCATGTTGGCATCCCGCGGCAGCAAAATCCCGTTAAATTTAAATACACTTTGAGTGAATCCCGAACAATCCGCGCCTTTGATCGAAGCGCCGCCCCATAAATAAGGTGCGCCAAGATATTGGAATGCCGTGTTTAAAATGTTCTCTGTCACGGCTCGGTCTTCAAAATGATCTTCTTTTTTCTCAACAAATTTTTTGCGGATAAAGCCCTTTCTGCCATCCGGTGTTTCAACTTCATACCATTTCCAGCTCTTATCCGTAATGGCTAAAATATTTCCCCGGACGACATCGCTGACAACTCTGGAATCATCGGACTTTTTTTCAAAGACCTGAGCATAGTTCACTATTACGATCAGTTTGTCTTTCATGCGCCAGTCTTCGATAAAATCCCGGTTACCCATGGCAAGTGAACTCTTCATCATCCAGCCGAGATAGTCATCTTCTGTCTGACAGAGAAACCACCAGCTACTGACATCATCGTCTTTATTGCGAAGCACACGGACTTCGGCACCCATCATCGATTGATTGATCAATTCCGCGCTGACTCCCGGATTTCGCCGCATTTGTGCAGTGCTGAGCCGTATTAAGCCGTAGGTATTTTCGCCCAGCGACTCGTGCGGCAGAAGGGCAATACGGTCCACAATAATAAGTGTATCAATGGCGGCGAGTTTTTCCAGCAATTCTTCTTTTGTGGCTTTTGAAAGAATCGCACCTTTTAAAATAAGCGAATCCTCTTTTACCATTGGTTCGACATCATAAACGCTGATGCGTGGATCCGGACTGTATTCTTGTTTGACATCTTCAATGATTTTATTGATTGTTCTCAGCGAATCATTTGCCGCTGACATAGCGGGAAGAAAGATGAGCAGGCTTACAAGCAATAGCCGTTGGGATAGATTTTTCAAATACATACTCTCCTCTAAAAAAATTACTTATTTATCGAAATAAATTTGCGTATGGAACGGTCATACGTCTGTTCAACATCATTTGGGAAAAAACAAGCAGGCAGTTCTCCCATTCTCCGATGGTAATGCAGGCATTCGCAGCAGTATCCTTTTCTGCTACAGGGTTCATAAGTGCAATTACAAAATTCCATATTTCTCTGATGATTTTTACAATCCATAGCAAATCCTCCAACTTGTTGATTAATTAAAGTTCAATTTAACATATTTATTACAAAAATTCAAGAGAAATCAGGAAAAATTTAATTTGGAAAAAATATTCTTGACTATTTACTTTTTTTTTATTAAGATAATGATAAATAAAAGAAACCATTAATCAAAAAAGGAGAAAATCATGGCGATGGGGAGAGGAACCGTTAATAAAGTTATCCTGATGGGTCGATTAGGAGCGGACCCCGAACTTCGATATACAGCCAGCGGAACAGCAGTAGCAACTTTTAACATGGCAACGAACATGGTATGGCGCAACCAGGACGGAGACATGCAGGAGAAAACCGAATGGCATCGTGTCGTCGTCTGGCGTAAATTGGCAGAATTTGCTGGTGAATGGCTTAAAAAAGGTTCTTATGTCTACGTGGAAGGACGTTTACAAACCCGCTCCTGGGAAGACAAGGATGGAAACAAACGGTTCACGACAGAAGTTGTTGCAGATTCAGTTCAATTTGTCGGTTCCAAGAAAGACGAGCGCACGACCGACACTTTTGAACCTCCTTTGCCCGCAGAGTATCCGGAGGAAACATCTGATGAGTCTTCACCCCAGGAAGATGATTTACCTTTTTAATCATTACCATGATTTTTGTACGAGGGATTTTCATTTAAGAAATCCGGGAAATCGATGTTTCCCGGATTTTTTTTATAATAAAAAGTTTGATTTTAAATTTTATTTTCCTATATTATCAGGTTAAGTAGTTTGAAATCAGGCATTGCTGCTGTTTGAAAAATCATTTTAAAAGTAGCCAGTGCATTGAAATTTGCGCAGGGGGATGAACGTTTGCTTTCTCAAAATAACCTGATTTTCAACGGATAGTTTGCTTTCTTTTAATATGCAGATTTACCCGTATGGGTTTTAACGAAAGGGCATAAAATGGATATTGCATCTCAAATCAATAAAATGACTAAAAAAGAGAAGCTCCGTACGATGGAATTAATATGGGATGCGCTTTGCCGCACTTCGGACTTTTCTTCGCCCGAGTGGCACAAGAATATTCTTGAAGAACGAGAGAAGCGAATCAGAGAAGGTAAAGAGGAAATTCTTGACTGGGAAGAATCTAAGAGACAACTTAAAGATTCCCTTTTATGAAAATTCGGATACTTAAATCGGCTCAAGATGATTTAAGAGATGGGTATTGGTTTTACGAAAGTCAAGAAACAGGTTTAGGTGATTATTTTCTTGATTCGTTAAATTCGGATATTGAGTCTCTCAAGATTTATGCCGGAGTACATAGTAAGCACTTTGGAAAATATCACCGCCTTTTAGCAAAACGGTTTCCTTTTTCCGTCTACTATCGCATTCAAAACCGGGAAATAATAGTTTATGCTATATTAGATTGCAGAAGAAATCCAGCATGGATACGAAAGAGGCTGCGTGGAAAATAAGACTCGGTTTAATTATCTTAAAATTAGGCATTGCCGAAGTTTGAAGAATCATTTTAAAAGTAGCCAGTGCGTTTACCGCTTTTTTCGTTCAATTACCACACTCGGCATAAAATGAAATAACAAGAGATAATTAAGAAGGCAGCGTTTACAGCCATCATAGAAGCTGCACCGGAAGGCGGGTTCTGGGCGATTTGTCCGGAAGTGCCGGGTGCGGATGGTCAGGGCGAAACCGTAATGGAAGCCAAAGCTAATTTGAGACAGGCTGTTGAGTTGATTTTTGAGGATCATGCCGATATTTAAGGCAGAAATAGTAGCTGAACAGTCAGAAGTTATTATGGACTATCAATCATATATAAAAAAAGCCATCGAGGCAAAGAAATCAGCATTTGCGCCGTATTCGAAATTCCGTGTGGGAGCAATTATGGTCACGCGGGACGACCGGAGTTTTTCCGGCTGCAATATCGAATCCAGCACATACAGTCTCACGATCTGCGCCGAACGCATGGCGCTGTTTAAAGCAATTTCCGAAGGCGCCCGTGATTTTAAAGCCATTTTCATTGCAGCGGACACGGAAAAACCCTGCACACCGTGCGGCGCCTGCCGGCAGGTAATTTGGGAGCTGGCAGAAAATATCGAAGTCGTGATGATCAACAAATATGGTAAATTTAAAACCCGGATGATGAAAGACCTGCTTCCGGATGCATTCGATGAGAATTATTTAGAGGGAAAATGAAATCAGTAATATTGATCGGTATTGCCGGAGGATCGGGCTCCGGGAAAACAATGGTTTCACAAAGGCTTTATGACGAACTTGGCTCGCATAAAATCGCAATCATTCAGCAGGATTCTTATTACAAAGATCTGGCTCATTTATCTCTGGAAGAACGGAGCCGACAAAACTTCGATCATCCGGACGCACTGGATGAAGAGCTGCTTTACGACCACATCAAAGAATTGCTCAAGGGGAAATATATCAACCAGCCCATTTACGATTATTCGCTTCATACCCGCAAAAAAGATACAAAGCGCGTCGGCAATCACATCATCATCATTCTGGAAGGGATTTTGATCCTGCACAATCCCCGGCTGCGAAAATTGATGGATATCAAAGTGTATGTGGACACGGATGATGATATCCGGATAATTCGCCGGTTGCAGCGTGATATCAAGGAGCGGGGCAGGTCGCTGGATTCGGTGATTCAGCAATATGAAAAAATGGTGCGACCGATGCACCTGCAATTTGTGGAGCCTTCAAAGCGTTATGCGGATATTATCATTCCGCAGGGAGGAAGAAACGATGTGGCAATCGATATTCTGAAGACGAAAATACAAGCAATATTGAGGGAGCGCGGATATTGACCCTTTCGCAAGCTTACACTCTGAATATACTGGAGGAATATGCTCGAAGTTATCACTGGCGCAATGGAAGCCGGGAAAACCTGGCTTATCTATAAACGGATCTCCGATGCTATCTTGATGAATAAAAATGTACAGGTATTTGCATATCCGGTTCATCAGGGGGAAGTTGTTTCGAGAATTGGATTTAAGAGCAAAGCAATCACTGTCCCGACGGTCGCGGAACTGGAATCGAATCTCGATGACGACGTCGACCTGATTGCCATCGACGACGCGCAACTATTTGAGGAAGAAGATTTGCTCCATTTCTGTGACAAGTGGCGCAATAAAATAGATATTATCATCGCAGGTGTACAATTGAATTCATTTGGCGAGGAATTCGGTGCGGTAATTAAACTCATGGGCAGGGCGGAACGAGTGACGGTTTTGCTGGCAGTGTGCGAAAAATGCAAAAAACAGAACGCTCTCATTTCACAGCGCTATCGTGACCGGGATCATAAGATTCCAATCACCAAAGACGATCCGCGGATCGAGCTGCGAAAGGAATTTTACGCGCCGGTGTGCTGGAAATGCTATCAGCCACCGCGGTGATATCGCCGGGATTAAAATTCCCAACAAATATATCCATCGGAATTTGAAACATAATTCTTGATGATAATAGATAATATTTTGAATAGCCACACTTTTTAAAGCGTGAATGCGGGACTGTATCAAAAGCCGTTTTTGGTGTCATTCCGGCTGGAGCAAAGCGGAATGCCGGAATCTCGTAAGTTACATTTAATCAGGAGATTCCGGGACAAGCCTGGAATGACATTTTACAAAAAAATCAGACTCATGATATAGCTTCCTCGTTCAACAACACGATTAAAACGATTTTCAAAAGATCTGTCTGTATCGATTACTGAAATCGAAATTCACTATCCGGAGGTAATTTATGTTCTGGCAACGCCTCATCAGTTTTATTGGAATATTTGTACTTCTCGGAATCGCCTGGCTTTTCTCGAATAATAAACGGAAAATCAGTCTGCGGGTGGTTGGCTGGGGACTAACGCTGCAATTAATATTCGCAGTCATCATTCTGAAAACCGGTCCGGGACAGGCGCTGTTTTTCGCAGCACGGACGGCAATTGCAAAGCTACTCAGCTTCACCGATGCCGGCGCTTCATTTCTGTTCGGTAATCTTTATCTCGGCGAAGCGGGCATTGTTGAACAAATGGGCGGACCGGGACCTTTTCAATTGCGGGACAGCATGACCGGCAATTTTGTGGATATCGGCATTGTTTTCGCGTTCCACATTCTGCCGACAATCATTTTCTTCGCATCGCTGATGGCGATTCTCTATCATTTAGGAATTATGCAACGGCTCGTCAAGGGAATGGCGTGGATCATGTCCCGATTTATGGGAACCAGCGGCGCAGAATCGCTTTCCGCTGCGGGTAATATTTTCGTGGGACAGACCGAGTCGCCGCTGCTCATTAAGCCGTATATCAATGAGATGACGCAATCCGAGCTGATGGCGATCATGGTCGGCGGATTTGCCACCATTGCCGGCGGCGTGATGGCGGCGTATGTGCGCTTCGGTGTGGACGCCGGTCATCTGATGGCTGCCAGCGTAATGTCTGCGCCCGCGGCACTTGTTGTCGCCAAAATTATGTTCCCTGAAATCGGGGAATCCAAAACTTCAGGAGATGTGAAACTCAAGGTGGAGAAAACCACTGCCAATGTCGTAGATGCCGCT
>WJJN01000140.1 GCA_014729735.1 Candidatus Zhuqueibacterota bacterium | reverse complement strand
TACCATACGCTGGGCACTGATTACGACGGATTTTCCCGGCGCCAGCCCGGAACGGGTGGAAATGCTGGTGACCGACAAGCTGGAGAAGGCGATTCAGGAAATGCCGGAAATCGATTTTATCTATAGTGAATCTAAAACAGGAATTTCCATTATCACAATCGGCGTTAAAGAACAATATACCGAAATGCGCCCGATTTGGGATAAATTACGTCGCAAAGTCGAACGGACGAAAAACAGGGGCGAATTACCACAAGGCGTTGTCGGACCCCGTGTGAATGACGAATTCGGTGATGTGTTCGGTACGATTGTCACGATTACAGGCGAAGGCTTCAGCTATGCCGAGCTGAAAGAAATCGCCGACGAAGTGAGAAACGAGCTGCTGGTGATCAGTGAAGTAGCAAAAGTTGAAATCAGCGGTGCGCAGGAAGAATGTATTTTTGTGGAATACAGTAATGCGCGGCTGGCTGAATTAGGTCTGTCGGCAAATTATCTGATGGGAATACTGGCTGCTAAAAATATCATCATGTCCGGTGGCGAAGTTAATACGGAACTTGAAAATATTGTACTCGAACCCACCGGCAACTTTGAATCATTGGATGATTTAAAACGGACTCTGATTAATATCCCTGGTCGAAATGAAATGCTCTATTTGGAAGATGTGGCACATGTATATCGCGGCTACACCGATCCCCCGCAATCCATTGTTCGTTCCAGCGGAATTCCGGCACTAGCATTGGGAGTTAATATGCGGGAGGGCGGAAATATCATTAGACTGGGCGACGCTGTGAAAGCAAAGATCAAACACCTGCAAACGATCTACCCCATCGGCATCGAATTTGATTTTGTATCATTTCAACCCGCTGATGTGGAACGCAAAGTCCAGTCTTTTACCGGAAATCTGATGCAGGCAGTAGGTGTCGTATTAATCGTCATGTTACTGTTCCTTGGAATTCGCACCGGTCTGGTCGTGGCATCGTTGGTGCCCATGGCAATGATCATGAGCATTTTCATCATGGGAGTGCTGGATATCGGACTGGATATGATGTCCATCGCTGCATTGATTATTGCACTCGGACTGCTGGTGGATAATGCCATCGTGATGTCGGAATCGATTATGGTGCAAATGGCAGAAGGTAAAAAGCCGGTGGATGCAGCAATAGATTCTGCAAATGAATTGAAAATCCCGTTACTGACTTCATCCCTTACCACATCAGCAGCGTTTCTACCGATATATCTCGCGGAATCCGGCGTGGGCGAATACACAGCACCGTTGTTTATCGTTGTAACGATTACCCTGCTCAGTTCATGGTTGCTGTCGCTAACCATGATCCCGATGTTATGCGTCTTCTTTATTCGTGTGAAACAAACAGATCAGGAAAATACATTTGATAACCGTTTTTATCGAACCTATCGCAAATCATTGATCAGTTTATTGAAACACCCGGTTTTGACCGTGATTGGAGTGTTTACTATTTTCTTCATCGCATTACAGGGATTTGCACTGCTGCCTAATATTTTCTTTCCGCAAAACGATAAAGCGACATTTACGGCAGAACTGAATCTGCCCGTGGGGACACCCATCGAAAGGACAATGGAGGTCGTGGACGATGTTGAAGTCTATATGAAGCGGGAAATGATGGAATCCGAATCAAAAGAAGGGATTATCAACTGGGCGACGTTTATTGGACAGGGACCACCGATGTTTGTGCTCGGATTCAGTCCGGAACAGGCAAATACAGGATATGCTTGTTTGATCGTCAATACAACAACCGGCGGACTGATCGTGGATTCCCTGGTTCACAAAATGGAAATGTATTGTATCGAAAATTTTCCGGAGGTTAGACCAAACATTGCCCGACTGAACTACGGTCCTCCTCCTGATTCACCGGTGAATATTCGGATTATGGGACAGGATCTGAACAAAGTATTTGAGATTGCCGATCAGGTGAAGCAAAGAATGGCGGCAATCAAAGGAACGAAAAATATCCATGATGATTGGGGCTTGTGGGTCAAGAAACTGATTGTGGATATCAATCAGCCGCGGGCAAAGCGAGCCGGTGTAACCAATGCCGATATTGCGCTTTCACTGCAAACCGCTTTATCCGGGATCGTTACGACTCAATTCCGGGAAGAGGATGAAGTGATCCCGATTACGTTACGGTCATCTGCTGCGGAACGACAGGATGTCGGCAAACTGGAGACCATCAATGTCTATTCGCAGCAGACCGGAATGAACGTGCCGCTAAAGCAGGTGGCTGATCTTGAAGTGGTTTGGGAGCCATCTAAAATACGACGGAGAGATCTGCTGAAAGTCGTCAGTGTAAAATGCGAAGTCACGGAAGGAACTACGCCGATAGCCGTGGCACTGGAGCTGGATAAATGGCTGAAACAGGAGCAGGGAAAATGGGGCGTTGGCTATAAATACGAGCTCGGTGGTGAAATGGAAAGTTCGGTGGAGGCGAACCGCTCCATCAATGAAAAACTGCCATATGCCGGATTAATCATCGTGCTTCTGCTGGTGATCCAGTTCAATTCACTGCGAAAGCCGTTCATTATTCTGCTCACTATTCCGCTGGGAATAATTGGTGTAATTATTGGATTGTTGGTGATGCGTTCCTATTTCGGATTTATGACATTTTTGGGCGTGATTTCGCTCGCCGGGGTTGTGATTAACAATGCCATTGTGCTCATCGACCGGATTCGTATTGAAATCGAGGATAACGGTCTGGAACCACGATTGGCAATTGTCACAGCAACTCAGCGCCGTATTCGCCCCATTTTACTGACCACAGCGACAACCATCGGCGGCTTGATCCCGCTCTATCTCGGCGGTGGTCCGATGTGGGAACCGATGGCAGTAGCGATTATGTTCGGATTAGCGTTTGCTACTTTGTTGACGCTGGGATTTGTACCAGTGATGTATGCGTTATTGTTCAGAATAAAATTCAAACATTTTCAATATGAATAATGGATAAAATTGCACTCGATACTTAAAATAATCGATTCCATCGGAATGTCCGGCATTTATCTGAAAGCGCGAAAAGTGGATTTGTGATAATGATATGAAAGCGATTTTCTTATTGAAACGGAATTTTCCTGAAACATGAACCTAATTAATCCGTTCTTAAAAAGAACTGAAAATCAAATCGGCAAAACTGCAAAATAGGTCAGGCACCGGTGAACCACATCAGAAAAAACGAAAATTAAAGCTTAAATCACAAATCCGAAATCAAGGAGAAGCGAATTTATGGCAACGAATACCAGTTATGTTAATGTTCTGAACGACTCTCTGAAAATTTTCTTTAAAGATGCACTAAAAGTTTCACTGACGAATCCGGCACAGGCGTGGCACTTTTTAAAAACCGTACGCTGGCAGCAGAAGGCGGCTCGGAAGAGAAAGCGAGTCAAAGAGGAAGGGATTCAGGTTCCGCCGATCCTAATTTTCAGCATCACCAATCGCTGCAACCTGCGCTGCAAAGGATGTTACGCGCAGGCATTGCGGCATTCCGAGGGCGATGAATTAAGCGATGAAAAAATGTGTGGCATTATCACGGAAGCGCATGATCTCGGCATGTCATTTATGGTCATTGCCGGTGGTGAACCACTGGTGCGACAGGAGCTCTTCAATATCACCCGTGATTTTCCGGACATCATTTTTCTGCTATTCACAAACGGATTACTCATCGATGATCAATTGATAGAGAAACTGAAAACGCAGAAAAACGTGGTTCCGGTCATCAGTCTCGAGGGACATGAGGCAGATACGGATGACCGCCGGGGCTCCGGAGTTTACGGACGACTATTGAAAACCGCTCGTAAATTGAAAAAAGCGCACATCTTTTATGCCGTCTCCTTTACCGTCACCAAATTCAATTTTGATAATCTGACGGACGCGGAATTTATTCGTGAGCTGACAAACACCGGCTGCAAGCTCTTCTTCTTTCTTGAATATTCCCCTATTCAGCCCGGCACAGAGGACTGGCTCCCCACAGATGCACAGCGCGGCGTCACGATGGATATTATCAAATCATTCCGCCGCAAATTCCCGGCGCTGTTCATCTCGGTTCCCGGCGATGAAGAAGAAATCGGCGGCTGCATTTCCGCGGGTCGGGGATTCGTTCATATAAATGCCAATGGCGATCTGGAGCCATGTCCCTTTGCACCATATTCGGACGCCAGTCTCAAAAACATGTCACTCAAAGAAGCACTGAAATCCGATTTCCTGGAAAAAATTCGCGATAATCACGATTTCCTCAGCGAAGTGGAAGGCGGCGGCTGCGCATTGTGGGTCAAGCGTGACTGGGTAAAGTCGGTGTTGGAAGAAACGCAGCACAGTACAAAAGCGGCGTGATCAGATAAATCTGGCGCCGCTCAAAATCCATTGATGGCTATTAGCTAATGGCTAACAGCTTTTTCAACTCTGCTTATAAGGAATTTCATGATGAATCAACTTTATGTGAAAACACGGAACGAATGGAGGAATTGGCTATCAGAACACCACGACAAAGTTCCAGAGGTGTGGCTGGTATTTTATAAAAAAGAAACCGGACAACCCTCCATAGATTATGGCGCATCGGTGGAGGAGGCGCTCTGTTTCGGCTGGGTTGACAGTTTAATCAAAAAAATCGACGACGCCAAATACGCTCGGAAATATACGCCCCGTAATGATGACAGCGTATGGTCCGAAAGCAACAAGAAACGTGTTGCGAAAATGATCGATCAGGGCAAAATGACTGAATCCGGACAGGTAAAAATCGACGTTGCAAAAAAGAATGGAATGTGGAATAAAAAAATCCAGCGACCTGAAATTCCATCGGAAGTCCCCCCGGAATTAGCGGATGCTCTTGAGGAAAACAGAGTTGCAAAATCATTTTTCAATGAACTGGCTCCTACCTATCAAAAGCAATTCATCATGTGGATTTCAACTGCAAAACGGGCTGAAACAAAAATAAAGCGCGTTCGGGAATCCATTGCGCTGCTGGAGAAAAGGGAGAAACTGGGGCTGAGATGAACGAGAGAGAGATTGAGCCGGAGTGCAGTCGTTTTATCGACTGCCAGCAGAAAGCTGCATTCAGATTTCCGAAATCTCGAAGATTTCGGAAATCTCACTTTGGATGATCCACGAATTCCAATCCCGCATCACGAATCACAAATCACGAATAAATTTTCCCCTTGACATTCTTAAATATCTAACCTATATTTGAATCTATTATATCTGAAATTTCCCCGGATTAAATTTAATGAACCACGATTCACTTAACGAACCGGATCGCTCTGATATTTCAAAATCGATAACCGGTAAATACAACCTCGCTTTCTTTATTATCAGCGTTGCGATCCTGCTATCGCTGCTGTTCCATTTTCTGCCAATCAACCGGTTCCGGAATTCGCTGGACCGGACGAAGAAAATTTATTATGCAGATAATATCACGCCGGCGCATCGGAAAATCATCGACCGTTTCAATCAAAAATATAAAGGAAAGATCGAAGTTGTGCCGGTGGAGCTGCCGTTCAGCAAGTTCAATACGAATGAGCGCAAGGAGCTGATTGCCCGAACACTGCGAAACCGTAACAGCCGGATCGATATTTTCGCAGTGGATCAAATCTGGGTGTACCGTTTTGCAAAATGGGCGGAGCCGCTTTCCCGTTATTTTTCCAGTAAAGAACGTTCGCAGATTCTGGAGCCTGCACTGCATACCTGTTATTATAACAATATTCTCGTCGGCATTCCGCTGCACATCGATATTGGCGCGCTGTTTTACCGCCGGGATATCCTGCAGCGCATGCCGGATTTCACGCAACTGGAGCAGCGGTTACAGGAATCGATTTCATGGGATGAGTTTATTCAATTAAATAACAGAATAAGTTCATCATCACCATTTTTTGTTTTTCAGGGCGATAGTTATGAAGGCTTGATCTGCAATTTTCTGGAAATTTTGGGAAAACGGGAGAAAGCAATTATTGAAAATGATACCCTGCGTCTCACGCAGCCGGAGGTGATCCAGGGCTGCCAGATGATGATCGATCTGATTTATAAGCATTCGCTGACGCCCCGGATTGTGACGACTTTCAATGAAAGTGCGAGTTATGAATACGCGCTGAATAATGACGTCCCGTTTTTCAGGGGCTGGCCCACATTTTTACACGAAATCAATTCATACCCGGAAAACAAGCGCAGAAACGCGTCGCTAGGAATTGCGCCGCTGCCGCATTCAGCAGGAAAATCACCGGCGTCCGTATTCGGAGGTTGGAATCTGATGATCTCAAAACATTCAGCAGAAAAAGATGAAGCAGTGCTGTTTTTGAAATATGTGTTGTCGGAAGAGGCGCAGAAAATTTTGCTTCGCACCTCCGGCTTTTTGCCGGTGTTGAAAAGCTCTTATGAAGATCAATCGCTCATTTCAGAAAACAAGCAATTGCTCGTTTTCAAACAATTACTCGATAACGGCATTCACCGCCCGATGCATCCGAATTATACAAAAATGTCCGATATTTTATCCATGCAAATTCACAAAGCACTGAACGGAGAAATATCGGCAGAGCAGGCATTGACGCTGGCAGAGGAAATGATCCGGACGAACAATTTAATTGAATCCGTCGAATGAAATTATTCAATAAACTGAAAAATTATCACTTTGAAATCCGGCATTTGATCATCCTGTTTGCCGTGCTGGTTATTTTTCAAACCGTTTTGTCTTATATCAATACGACCTCGACCAGCAATCTGCTTTCACGAACGATGGAATTGTACCGCCGGGATTCTGCCGAGAATATGGCGGATTTGATTACGACTTCACTGGAAATGCTTTTAGAGAACAGTCTGCAAAATATTTCCAGAAATGAAATCAGCAAGCGAGGCACGGTACGGGAGTTGAACATCATTCTCAGCCAGCAAACGCTTCAGCAGAATGTGAGTGAAATTTGCATTCTAGTGCCGAGTGATGGGAGGGTATATGTCATTGAAGATGGCGAGGCATTGTATTCGTATTTCTTTGATAAAAAGCTGCCGGATATTCTGGAGAAGAATGCTCATCGAGCCGCGGTCGGGGTGTATTCCCGGGAAGCGACTGCATTGTACCGGGATGAGCAGATCTACAGCGAGCTGGATGAGAATTACGCATTTCACGTACTTGTACCGTTTGTGTTGCAGGGCGAATTGGTGGGCGCAGTGTATATGCAGATTGCGCCGGATTTTTCCAAAATTCATCGTGAGATCAGCACGTCGTATGATGAAACCGGAGCGATATTTTCAGCATTGATTTTAATCAGCCTGCTGGTGATGTTTTACATCAGCTCGTATATGCTGAAGGAACGGGATATCGCGCAGAAGCAGCTTTTTGAGGAACGCAAAATTCAGTTCCGCCGGGAGATAGAACACCAAAAGGAGGCGTTGTTTACGCAGCGAATTTACCATGCGCATCACAAGGCGGAAAAGGTGATGGGATTCATCAAAACAGATTTGCGTTCGATACCGGATTATCATGCAGTCATCGATCGGATTGCGAAATATGCCAATTTCGTCTCCCGGGTGATTTACGATATGAAATCGTACGAGCCGCCGATCGAGGTGATTCGCAATCCGCTGTTCCGGACTGATATAAACGAGGTAACCACGTTCATCATCGATCATATTTTTCTGCGTGTATTTAAGCCGGGAAAAGGAACGGCGTTCAAACTTGATCTCGATCCGAATTTGCCAGTCGTTCCGATTAACGAATACGTGATCTGGGAAATCATCGAGCCGCTGATTCAAAACAGCATCGATCACAATTCGGACAGACAGGTGACTGTGTTCATCCGGACGAGCTTCGATCCGCAGCAAAACGTATCGACGATTATCATCGAAGATGATGGCAGGGGCATCGCCGAAGATCTGCTGCAAACCGGCGACAACGGTGTGAAACGCATTTTTCTGGAACATTCTTCCACCAAGTCAAAATCTGACAATTCGGGATATGGCTGTTATCTGGCGTATGAAATCAGCAAAAAGCGCTGCGGGTGGACATTGAATGCGGAAAATCGAGAAGAGGGGGGAGCGCGGTTTATTATTGTTGTTGGGCATGGGGACGGATAGCACAATCGCGGGCATGGAAGGGATGTTTGGTTCGATCACGTTCTGACATCCCCCTGGGGTTGTATCAAAAGTCATTTTTTGGTGTCATATCTGCGAATGCAGGAATCCCTGACTTTATGATAATTAGGAGATTCCGGGACAAGCCCGGAATGACATCAAAATAGAAGATCGGACTTTTAATACAGTCCCGTACCCCTTCAAATTTATTGGGGAAATTTCTGTTTCATGCTATTGAAAATATTAAATTTTAAACAGAGTGAATTAAATGGATCAAAATACAATTCGTTTACTTGTCGTTGAAGATGAGGAATTCGATGTTCGGCGGATCGGGAATACGCTGAAACCATTCCGGGATCGGATGGAAATCGTGGATGTGGTTTCCAGTGGTGAAGATGCGCTGGAGTGCGTGGAGACGCATTGCGACAAGTACGATATCATTATCATGGATTATCAGATTTCCGGCAGCATTTACGGCGAGCAGTTAATTCGGAAAATCAGGACCATCGATCCGACGCTGCAAATAATTGTGATCACCAAAAAGACGATTAATCAAACCAATCTGCATTTTGCGAATCAACTGATCGAAAGCGGCGCGTACTGGTTCGGCACAAAATATCCCGGCGATATCGAGGAATATATTTATCAGCCAACGGATTTCGGACTGAGCATTATCAATGCGTATGAAAAGAGATTGCTGGAAATCCGTAATTCCCGCAGCCAGAACAAGCTGGACAAGTCTATCGAAGATAATCTCCGTAAAAAGCCGTTCATTGGTGAATCTCCGGTAATACAGGATTTAAAAGAGATGATCCGAAGTTATGCGGCGGTGAACACAACAGTGCTGATCCAGGGTGAATCCGGTACCGGCAAGGAAATCGTCGCGGCGCACATTCATTATCAGAGCAAACGGAAGTATGAGAATTATATCACGGTAAATTGCGCGGCGATCCCGCGGGAATTGATCGAGAGCGAATTATTCGGATTTGAGAAGGGATCGTTCAGTGGCGCGGACAGGGGAAAAGCCGGACTTTTCGAGCAGGCGGACGGCGGCACAATTTTGCTGGATGAAATCGGAGAGCTGCCGCGAACCGCGCAGGCAAAGCTGCTGCGTGTGTTGCAGGAAGGCGAAATCGATAAAATCGGGCGCAAACAAAAATGCAAGGTCGATGTCCGCGTGCTGGCTTCCACGAACCGGGATTTGAAGACACTCGTGCAGCAGAAGCAATTCCGGGAAGACCTGTTTTACCGGCTGAATATTCTTCGGATTGAAGTCCCGCCGCTTCGGGAACGTGGCGAGGACATTCTGCTGTTATTCGATTATTTCATTAATTTTTACAGCCAGGATTTTGGCATCATTCCGCCAGGAATCGATGAATCTGCCAAACTGGTGTTGATGAATTATCAATGGCGCGGAAATATTCGTCAGTTGAAAAGTCTGGCACAACGAATTTTGTTGCAAAAAGTTGAACAGATAAATGACCTGATCGTTCAGGCGAATTTGGGCGCCGATCAATACGAGAATGCGAGCGAATTTATTCAGGACTCATTTTCTCAAACCCGTATTTTGACGCTGAAGGAGATGGAGCAACGTACAAGAAGAAAATATATCCAATTTGTGAGAGAGCACAGTCAGAATGATAAAGAGGCTGCCAGCAAGCTCGGGATGGCGCCGCCGAATTATCATCGAATGTGTAAAGAGCTTGGTTTGAAGTAATTATAAATTTGATAATTCGATTATAAAATCTATAATCCAATTATAATTTTGATAATTTTTCTCCCCGAAGTAATTCCCCGAATTTTGAAATTTTTAGCACTGGATGGTGGATGTCAATCTTTTGTTAACACTTAATTTAAAACCTTATTGAAAAGTGCAGGTATAATCCGAGTCAGGAAAATGGTCTTTGGTTTGCATGTCAGGAGTGTAAATTAGCAATAATACGATATCAAATATAAATGATTGACACAGTTGTCCTGATCATATATTTCTCTCTGATTATTGGAATCGGCGCTTATTTTTCCCGCGGGCGGAAAACGAGCGAAGATTATTTCCTCGCCGGAAAAAACATGAACTGGCTTGTCGTATCAGGCTCGCTGTTAGCGGTCGGAATTTCCAGTGAGCATCTCATTAGTTTAACAGCCTCCGGTGCGAGCCGGGGATTGGCAATCGCCCATTTTGAATGGCTCGCCGGATTAATGGTACTGATTCTCGCATGGTTATTCGTTCCGATCTATTCACGAGCATCTGTTTTCACTGCACCTGAATTTATAGAACAGCGCTACAACCGAAGCACCCGATTTATTTTCTCGACGTTTACAATTTTAATGTACATTTGCACCCGAATGACAGTGATTCTGTTTGCCGGTGGCTGGTTATTACATCAGGTATTGGGCTGGGACATTATGACGACCACGGTTGTCATTGTCGTGCTGACAGGAGTATATACCATCGCCGGCGGTTTGAAGGCAGTGATGTACACCGATGTCGCCGGCGCAATCATTCTGGTTGTCGGGACAATCGTTCTCACATTTCTCGGATTTACGGAAACCGGCGGATTTGCAGATTTGAAATCGCATCTGACGCCGGAGTTTTTCTCCGTACTGAAACCGCTGACTGATGCGGATTTTCCGTGGCTCGGCGTATTGCTCGGAGCGCCGATTATCGGGATCTGGTACTGGTGCACCGATCAGATGGTTGTGCAGCG
>WJJN01000763.1 GCA_014729735.1 Candidatus Zhuqueibacterota bacterium | reverse complement strand
TTATAACCATCCTCAATAAATAATTTCAGGACTTCCTCCCGGAACCTAATTTCCTGCTCGGTTTCAGTCGGCCATTCGACATCCCATTCATCCGGTTGACCATGCCCCACGAGTAAAATGCCCACCTTTTCCTTCGGAGTACTTCCCCGGGTTTTATTAACCCGCATGACAAACATTTGCTGCAATAATTGAGAATTCCATAACGGACCTGTGTAACGAACATTGATTCCGAAATTCTCCTCGATATTCAGAGCTTTTATGAGATCCTCCCCTTCAGCAGTATGATTTGAAATAGTTAAAAAAACCTCACTCACGATGATATTGCCTGCACCTTCATTCAGTGCACGAATTGCTGCCGCATCAGGACGAGGATCATCATCCAGAAAGGAAATGTAAAATTTCGTGGAATCATCTCCATCGGACCGGAAAGATTGTTCCAGCCGTTTCATCATCTGCAAATGCATTTTCCGGTGATCGCTTTTGCCAACCTGCAGGTATTTATTTCGCAGCATATAGATAAAAACCGGTCTGGCTAAGAACGGAATAAACCTAATCCCCTGTTCATCGAATTCCCGAAATTGGTTGATCCAGCCAATGGGATTATATGTTTCAGGTTCTCCGTGTGTAAAATACACCACCGCCGTATGTCCGTCGCCTTTCTCACTTCTGGTTCTGGTAAGTTTGGGAATTTCTCTCGGATCGCTTTGAGAAAGTATTCGTTTTGTCATTACCCAATAACCCGTTACAAAGAATAAAACAGATAAAATGCTTATCCAGAGCGCGTTTCGCCTTTCAATGATAAAAATAAACATCAGTATCAAACCAAATAGTAACACTAATGCTATTACTAAATAGAGGCTCATCCGCAATGGGTGTACAGTTAAATACTGCACAAATGTGATTCCCATTAAAAAGGCAAAAATGATTGGAAGAATCCATTGAACTATACTCATTTATATCTCCTTTTCAATTGGGGATAATTATTATTCCGTTGAAACCATCCACAGCAATGATTGTATCATCTTTTAGATTACACGCGCCAGCCACCGATACAACAGCAGGAATGCCAAACTCACGAGCAATTATGGAACTATGAGACAGCATTCCGCCGGACTCGGCAACTACAGCGCCGGCTTTCGAAAATAATGGAGTCCAGCCGACATCTGAATACGGTACAATCAATACATCGCCTTGTTTAATTTTATCAAAATCCGACATCCCCCGAACGATTCTCGCAGGTCCCTGATAATAACCTCGTGAGGTAGCAACTCCCTTTCTTTCGCATCCTCGATCTGCTTTTAGTGGTGGTGGATCATCTCCGTAAATTGTCTCCGGCAGGCTGACATCTGCAAATTCAGTCATTTCAGTTTTGCGACGTTTTATAGTCTGTTTGAGGTCTGAACTCATGTTCTGATTCTTAACAACGCTGACAATATCTTTCATATCCAGGTAGAAAATTTCGTTCCTTTCTGAAATCCACGCACGATCAACAAACCGAGTTGCCAGTTCGAGAAAATACCGGCGGAACAATCCATATCCAAACGTATACAGTGAACTGATTTGCTCACGAAACAGACGAAATTGCCGGGCTCTCCGAAAAATTGATTTGAATATTAGTTTTCTGAAAAATGGTATTTGGAGTTGATGATAAGTTATTTTGCCGGGGCTATCTCTTTTCTGAGGAGAATAATGAATGATCATTTTTAAAATGAGTTCAATATTTTCCCGCCATGGTTCTACAGAGAAATCGTTGCCACTATCGCTGAAATGACCAAATCGCTTTATAAACAATTGCACTCCCTGCCGAAAATTTTCAATATCTTCCATTTTGCGGAACGATTCACTATCATTACTTTTTAGAAGCTCTTTATTTTGAACATTCAGGTTTTGGTATTGATGATGCAGATTTTCAAGACAAAAATTCGGATCATATTCATGCAACTCTGTTAAATTTTCCGTAACGTCAAAATCTTCGTATTCCACACCGGACTTTTTCAAATACGATTTTAAAAGCTGGTTGTAAAACTGCATCAGTAGTGGAATGACAATGTTATAATATGCAGTCTCCAGCGTCTCCTCGTACAATTTACCGATGGATTTTAAAATCTGTTCGTCATTCAACTGATCCAGTCGAGCGTCGTGAAAAGCATTATATTCTTCCCATTTCTCCGCATGAAATTTCCTAAACTTTCCCCCAATTCTCCATTTTTTGACTGCAAATACCAGCATTCGGGGTACATGGCGGTACGTTTTAAGAGTTGGTTTGAATGATGGCTTTTCTTCGCCGCCGGATTTTATGCCCATGAGTAATTCCAGACTTTCCTCAGGTATTCCCAGCAGTTTGAAAATTTTGCCAATGACTCCCATATTGAAATATGCACGATAGTAAAAGGATTTCGCCAGACTTTTTGGATCAATATCATTTTTGCCAATGAGTTCAGTAAAAATACAAATCCAGGCGCTATTTACCAGTGGGATGTTGATCGACCACACCAGTGGTTTGATCATTCCTGGTAGCACTTCTCTGGAAATTCGGTTTGAATAAATGTTTAAGTTTTTAAGTTCAGTGATCTCTCGCAATTGTACCCAGTAAATGTTTTTCCCGTCGAACACCCATTCCAGATCGACAGGATTGCCATAAATAGAAGAAATTTCTTTTGTCCCATCAACAACTTTTTGAATGAGATCATCGGCGATATCGGGATTGGACGTTTTTTCAATCCACTCGCCCCATTTATTGACCCACCGTACGGGAGTAACTCCTTGCTGCACCAGTTGATCGCCGCTTCCCGTGACTGCCTCCACTACAACTTCATCCAGTCCCGTTACAGGATTTTTGCTAAAAGAGACGCCGGAGATTTGAACATCCACCATTTCCTGGATGATCACTGCCATTTGAACCTGTTCCCGGGAATCAACTGTGTTCTTTCTGTAATTTTCTGCGCCTCTTGCCTGGCTTGACTTCCACACAACAAGAATGGCTTTTAAAATATCATCTTCTCCCTGGACATTTAAAACCGTTTTGAATTGCCCGGCAAAAGACTGTACTGATTCGTCTTCGAGATTTGCGGATGATCGTACAGCATAATATTTCTGATTATTTAGCTTCTTGCTAATTTCATTTCGAAGATTCACTAAAATATCAGAATCACCGGATTGATATTTTTGAAATGCATCCCACACGCAAATGTAGGCAGGCGGTACTAAAAAATTGTGAGCGCATAAAAAGCCAAGCATCCTGGCTTTGTTTCCAGCATTGGGATGGTGCTTGTTCGGTTTGATCTGAAGTATGTATTCACGAGGCATGAGTCTTCCTCGCTTTTTGGTGATTAATTTATTCGGGAATTAATCAACGAAATATACTATTGTTAGTATAATAATTTTTCGTTAAAATTAAAAGCATTTTTTAATATTTTATCAATCTATAAAAAAACCGGAAGTGAAAATTCCGGATTTCATTTGAATATGCCTGTCAGCTATCTCAGTTTTCGTAATGCAGAATGAATCATCATAAATTCACCGACATTTTCCATAGTGTGATATCCCGGGTTTTAATATTATAGCGCTGTGCTGTTAGTGCATGACCAAATTCATGCAATACCACGCAGGCAAATAGTAACAGGATAAAGAAAATATCATTTATTGTGGTCACCAGATTATGACCACTCATCCAGTGCGTCAGCGCCACCCAGCCAATAATTAATAAAAACGTGACATGAATGTACACCGGAAGAATTGAGGGCTTATTACCTGATATTCAATTCCAGCTCGAATTCCGGCTCTCCGATTGTCACGATCCCTAAATTTCCATCCACAGTAACGACGTCTCCATTGTTGAATAGCTCGATCACTTTTGGAATACCATTCACACACGGTATTCCCATTTCTCTGGCGATTATGGCTCCGTGGATCAACATTCCTCCTCTGCGTTCAATAATAGCGCTGGCTAATGGAACCAGGTGCGTCATGTTCGGTTGGATCGCATCACAGACCAGAATTTCACCCCGACAGAATTTGCCGAGATCGGCTGTGTCACGAATACATCTCACTTTTCCTGTAATAATTCCCGGAGCTGCCGGTTGTCCCACGAGTTGGCGCGGTTTTTCATGTAGAGATGTTTTCTTTTCATCATATTTTTCCGCATTCTTCTGAGGCAAAATGACTTCTGTAATTTCAGAATTGCGTAGTGCATGAATGATTTTTTTAGCGTCTTCTGCATTCACTTCAATATTTGCTTTAAGTCGACCGGATTTTTTCAGGCGGTACGCCCCCTCTTCCAAAGCCCTTAATAATTGACTTTCGATTCTATTTAGCAACAGATTGTCATCATCACGCAAACGCCAACTCAAACGACCGATATCCAGAGCCTCCTCCGCCTCCTCACGTCGGTCAGGTTTTATAGCATCGAATAATTTTTGTTCCAGTTGCATCAGCCGTGGTAATCCTTCTTCATTC
>WJJN01000139.1 GCA_014729735.1 Candidatus Zhuqueibacterota bacterium | reverse complement strand
ATTTTTTGGTGTTATTCCTGCGAATGCAGGAATATCCTGACTTTTTGATAATTAGGAGATTCCGGGACAAGTCCGGAATGACATTAAATGAGAAAATCGGACTTTTGATACAGCCCAAATCATTATTGACATTCGAATTATCAAGAAAGGATGTATCATGCAACAATTTTCCTTCGTGATAATTTTTGTTTCTATCACGCTGTGTGCATGTTTAATTGGAGCAACTTTATCAGCCAAAAAGAATAACAATCAGCCGACAACTGTGGATTCCGTCGATCTGAGTCGTTATGTCGGTATGTGGTATGAAATTGCCAAAATTCCGAATCGTTTTCAGGACAATTGCGCGTATGGAACCACTGCGGAATATTTGCTGTGCGAAGATGGGAAAATAGAAGTTATCAATCGTTGTTACGATGAAAACGGAAAATTAGATAAGGCGACCGGTATTGCCAAAGTCGTTGATAAGGCATCAAATGCGAAACTGAAAGTCAGTTTTGTCAGCATTTTAGGATGGCGACTGTTTTGGGGCGATTACTGGATCATTGGGCTCGATCCTGATTATCGCTGGGCAATCGTCGGTACACCGGATCGCAAGTACGGCTGGATTTTGAGCAGATCGAAATTATTATCGGAAGATGTGCTGAATACGATATTCGACATTTTGCGCGAACATGACTATCAGCCTGCGGATTTTCAATTCACGGAGCACAGGGAGTAAAACGGCTGGCTGCAAGCACCATTTCGGGAAGGACCAGGTTCCCTCCGGAAGGCGTATAAAATCAGATTTCCAAAGTCTTCGAGACTTCGGAAATCTCTGTGAGCTATCATCAAACAATTATCAAAGAAATGAAGACGACTGGTGAGAAAATAATTATATCAATTCTCGTTCTTCTATCGGCTGCGGCAATTACATTCGCGGGCGAAATTCCTGCGCCGGAAGAGGTGCTCGGATTTCCGGTTGGTGCCGATAGACGGCTGGCTGATTTTGATCAAATCGAAAATTATTTTCACCTACTGGCTGAAAATTCGAATCGTGTTGTGATTCAGGAATTGGGCAGAACACACGCTGGGAATATGTTATTTGCGGCGATCATCAGCTCTGCCAGCAATCTGCGCCAAATAGAAATGTATCAGGAAATACAGCAGTTACTGGCTGATCCGCGAGTGATTACTGACGAACAGGCGGATAGCCTGATTCAAAGGGGCAAGACGGTGGTCAGCATTAATTGCTCGATTCATTCCACCGAGGTTGGTCCTTCTCAGATGTCTCTGCTGCTGGCATATGAACTGGCTATTTCACAAGCAGAGAGCGTGATTGACGTTCTGGAACGAATAATCCTGATTTTAATCCCCGTGCATAATCCGGATGGTTTGAACATGGTTTCGGATTGGTACCGAAAGTACGTGGGTACAAAATATGAGGGGTGCAGGTTGCCGCGACTCTATCATAAATACACAGGGCATGATATCAATAGAGACTGGTATATGCTGACGCAGCCGGAAACCCGGCTGACCGTCGAGCGGATTTACAATGAATGGCATCCGCAGATCGTCCTGGATATGCACCAGTTCGGGAAATATGCCCCCCGTCAATTTGTGCCGCCGTACACGGACCCGATCGATCCAAATATCGATCCGATCCTCGTAAATCAAATAAATGCACTGGGCAGAACGATTGCTTCGGAGATGACAGCCAACGGCTACCGCGGCATCGTCACAAATCATTTCTTCGATGCCTGGTCGCCATCTCGGGCATATGTCAATTATCACGGTGGCGTGCGGATCCTTTCCGAAACAGCGAGCTGCCGGATTGCTTCGCCATTGTATGTAAATTTAAACAGAGAGGCGAATGGCAAAACGCGGGAGCATTTAAAGAAGTCTCTGAATTATCCTGCGCTGTGGTTGAAAGGTAATTGGAGACTGGCGGATATTGTTGATTATAACAAAGCAGTGGCAATGTCGGTGTTGAATTACGCCGCGCGGTATTCAAACGTCTGGCTGAAAAATTTTCATCAGGTGAGCAAAAGGGCGATCGAGGATAGAGAGGGACCCGCAGCAATTATTATCCCCAAAAATCAGCGAAACAAATCTCTGCTGTTCGAGCTGCTGGATATTTTACAACGGGGACAAGTTGAGATTCACAGGGCAGAAGAATCTTTTTCGCTCGCAGGTCAGTCTTTCGAGGAAGGGAGTTATTTCATTTTATTGAATCAGCCGTATGGAGCGTATGCAAAGACATTGCTCGGAAGACAGGATTATCCGGAAAATGTTCGTGGCAAAGCGTATGATATTTCCGGTCACTCGTTGCCGCCGCTCATGGGTATCGAAGTGATAGTAGCAAATGAATTGCCCGGGATCCGGCTGAGCGAAGTAAAGCAGACTAAAAGTCCAAAAAGCGACACTGCTAACATATTGGCTGCGGATTACTTCTCATTTTCATTGATGTCGAACGATGCATATAAAGTCATTAACTACTTGCTATCGAAGGATTATCAGCTATTTATCAAACCTGGAGAAGATGTTCGGATTGTGTGCAAAAATGGTCTATCGGATTCGGATCGCAAGAAATTAATGAATGAGTTTTATCTCGATCCTTTGAGGAGTACTATTCCTCGAGATCTGACTGAATTAAAACAGCCGCGAATCGGTGTGTATAAAAGCAGCATTCCCTCGATCGATGAAGGCTGGACGCGCTATGTGCTCGAAGAATACGGATTCCGTTTTGTTTCTATTCTGGATAGTGATATCAAAAGCGCCGGACTGTGGAAGCTATATGATGTCATTGTGCTGCCCCGGCTATCGAGCAAAGCAATCAATAATGGTTTCAGCGAAGCAGATATGCCGCCACCCTATTGCGGCGGAATAGGTCCAAGAGGAAAACACAATCTTCGAAAATTTGTAGAATCCGGAGGTACATTGATCGCCATGGACAAATCTGTCGATTTTGCCGTCTCATATTTCGAATTGCCTGTTCAATTTGAGGATGTCAAAAAGATGACAGATTTTTGGATGCCGGGTCCGATACTGAACATGCAATTGAATCAGTCGCATTTTGTGGGAATGGGAGCAGCAGAAAATATTGCCTTTATTGCGCATCGGGTGCCGATCATTAAAACAGTCCATCAAAACGCCGTGGCACGCTATGCGGATCGGGATTTGTTGGTCAGCGGTGGTTTGCACGGAGGAGAAAAGATAGCAGGTCGACCACTTATTCTTGAGTTCGAGCATCATGGCGGAAGGATTCTGCTTTTCGCATTCAGACCGTTCTTCCGGGCACAGACCAGAGCTTCGTACCGGCTCGTTTTTAATGCGCTTTTGTTCAGTGGATAAATCAAGTATTGAAAATGACAATTTATATCATTAAATAGGGAGTTTTCAAGTATGCCAAGTCCATATCTCAGAAGTATAAAGGATTGGGAAATTCGTGAAATGGTTGTAAAATATCTTGAAGTAAAGGAGATGTTCGAAAAACACAACAAACCGACAAAAGACAGCGAATATATTTCATTCAAAATACTGAAAGAGTTGTGCGATATAATGTTTGACATGAAAGAGAAACACCATCTGATTTTCAAGAAATTCGTCGATCCGAAGAAACGAAAATTCGAAAGTGCAAATAAATTTACTCCGAATGAAGGCGAAATCAATTTCATGAACAATGTGGGATTGGTCTTTCATAAGGTAATGGTTGCCCGCGAGCTGAAATATATTTTGAATTACTACACTGAAGATAGTGCGGGTTACCAGGAGACAAAGGCATCTCTGGAGCGAAATCTGGTGCGCATTGAGCTATTGTTCAGGCAGGGCGTCGATATTTTACTGGAGATGTTAAAGAGTCACCAAGATAATATACATTTGATAACTTTTTGTATTGAGAATCAGGACTTCTGTGAAAAGCAATTTAACAAAAGTCTTTCTTCTCTGCTCGATATAGTAACGGAAAAAACGGATGAAGAAAATGTTTATTTAAGGACTGCCAGATATTATGCTGACAGTGGTTGGTTCGGCAAAGCACGGGATATGTGTCAGAAAAGTTTGGAGATAAATCCGCAAAACGAAGAGGCGAAATCTTTGCTGATTGAATTGCAATAAGTTTTTCAAATTTTGCTTGACACTGTTTT
>WJJN01000138.1 GCA_014729735.1 Candidatus Zhuqueibacterota bacterium | reverse complement strand
TTTCGCCATCGATTCTGATTGCATTGACAAGATCACTGAGTAGCCCGGAATTTCCTGAGTTAAAATTGTACCATTCACTATCTGATTTCGAATATCGATATACCCCCTCAGTCACCGTGGAAATCCAGATATGATTTTGATCAGCGGAGATATCGGAAACACACTGAATGGAAATCCATGATTGCCATTCGCCGGCTGTAACGGAAAACCGGTTCACTCCGTTATCGGAGCCGATCCAGATGTCGTCGCCATCGATAGCAATCGTCTGCACGTGATCGCTTAACATCGGAGAATTCGACATATCGAAATGCGTCCATTTTTCAATGGATTTCTGATAGCGGCAGATACCGCCGCCGTATGTTCCGAACCATACCTTATCCCCGTTGACAGCAATTGCCCGGATATCGTTGTTCGTTAATCCACCGTTTGTATTGGAGACATTGAAAGTTGTCCATTCTCCGGATTGACTGAAGAGCTGGTTTAAAAAGGGAGTAGAAAGAAATAAATCTATCAACATCAGAAAAAACAGGTGTCTGAGTTTCATTATCCTTCCGTGATAATTTAATCTCTGAACTATGTTTTATGTTGATGTATCAATTAAAAATAATATATAAATAGGTAAATGTCAAATAAAAACTGATTTTTTGGGAAAAGTTAGGAAGATGCCTTCTTAAAAAACATTGTAAAATTTATCGATCTAAATTGGACTAATCCCCTTCCCTTTGTACGGGAAGGGGACAAGAGTGGAGTGCGATGCCTTTACAGCCTGTCCAGGAACTTCAATATCGTCTTAAAATCCTTGCGAAGGTTTCGCGACAACACAATATATAGATAGCTACATAAATATTTGTCAATATACAGCTTGTCCCATTTTGAAAAACCTTCGCAAGGGTAGTTCGTGGACAGCCTTTTTATGCGTCGCAGGGACTGTATCAAAAGTCCGATTTTCTCATTTGTTGTCATTCCGGGCTTGACCCGGAATCTCCTGATTATCATAAAGTTAAGAGATTCCTGCATTCGCAGGAATGACACCAAAAAATGACTTTTGATACAATCCCTCCATATTCACAATAACTTATAACACTATAATCTACCCTGTGATCGGTTACCGAATAAGTTCCTCTATCATTTTAATCATATATTAAAAATTTACCGCAACAAAGTTCCTTTCATTGTTTGAGAATAGTTTCCTGCAGTCAGTCTGAATAAGTAAACACCCGAACTGACATCCTCTGCATTCCACTGCACGCGATGCGCGCCGCTCTCCTGATGTCCATCCACCAATGTTTCGATCAATTGCCCGTTGAGATTGTATACTCGCAACTGCACGCTCGCCGGTTCGCCTATTTGATACGATATTATGGTCGTTGGATTAAAAGGATTGGGATAGGCATTATTCAATTTGAAATTTTCAGCTATTTTAATTTCCGGATCTTTTTCAACATCAATGGTGGCTGAGCCGGAGATAACAATTGGGCGTTCGTTGAACACCGGCAGACCGGAAATCAGCATCTGCGGATCGGAACCATCGTAATTTGCCGACCAGATCGCATTTCCATCATTATCGTCGTCATTCCAATAGATTTTTGACATATCGTTATCGATGGTTATTTCGCTGATATTCTGGTTTGTGACATCTATTGCGGTTTCCGGGCTCCCGCCGTTTAAATCGAAGCTTTTAATATCGCGATAGCTCCAAAACAATATGCCGGAATTGTGGTCGATGAGGAATGAATTAATCCCGGATTCTCCTGTGACCACATCTTCGATACCGGATCCATCGATGCCCACTCGTCGGATAGAGGTTGGGAAAGTACCGCTTTCAAGCCAGTAAATTTTTTGATCAACACTATTGAAGCGCAGTTCTGTTGGTTCATCCACGTCTGTAATGAAATCGACAATGTCCGTTCCATCAGGATTGGCGCGACGGATCTTATCCGAATAATAGCCGCCATCCAGCCAGTACATCTTCGAACCTGCTATATCCAACACCAGATTTTTAGGATCATCCACATCAGAGGTAATCAAATCTTCAACATTTGTCCCATCATAATTTGCCCGGTGAATGGAATTGCTTTCTGCCCAATAAATTTTTTGATTTTGACTATCGAATACGAATTCTGTTCCACCGATGGTTTCGATCAATGGAGTGATTTCGGTTCCATCCAATTCAGAGCGCATAATCGACCCTGACCCAAAATCCATCCAGTACAATTTTCCCTGATTTTGTTCGATTTTTAAATTCCTGAACCCGGCTATTTCAGTCAAAATCACCTGTTCGTCCGAGCCATCATCGTTTACACGACCGATGTACGCCGGAGCCGCATATTGATCGTCTGTCCACAACAACGAGCCATCTTCCGGATTCAACGCCAATCCGACAGGATTATCCAGCTCTGTTGCAAGTTCCTGAATATTCGAACCATCGATATTCGCCCGCTGAATTTTACCGCTCGCACCCGATCTACCGACATCCAGCCAGTACAATGCCATCGTATTTGAGTTAATCACCACATCGACCGGATTTTCAATATCGGAAACGATTTCTGTAACATTGCTGCCATCAAGATTTGCCTGCTGAAGATTGTTGGAGATTTTATCTACCCAGTACATCTTGCTATTCGCTACATCCAGAGAAATTCCCTCGGGTGAAAATCCGGTTTCCAGCAGATCCTCGACATTTGTCCCATCGATATTTGCCCGCTGGATTATGCCGCTTGAAAAGCCGCTACCGGTCCAGTACATTTTTTGATTCGAAAGATCAAGGGCAAGATCGAGGGGATCAACGAGATTCGTTACAAGATCTTCAATATCAGATCCGTCCAGATTCGCCCGCTGAATTTTGTCATCCGCTTTGTTTATCCAGTACATTTTGCTTTGATTCACATCCAGAACAATTCCAGCCAAATACGGTGAAAAAACCACTCCTCGTAAATCGATAAGCATTTCGACATTATCACCGTTCATATCCATTCTCATAATGCGTCCGGTTTCAGTCCAATAAACTTTATCATTTACTGTATCTATTGTGAGGTGCAAGGGACCATCAAGCCGGCTAACGACGACATTCTCCAATTGCGAACCATCTGTATTCGCTCGCTGTATATTTCCGCGGCGTGATTCAATGAAGTATATTTTCTGCTGTGCAAAGCTGTGAGTCGAAGCGAGTAGTATTATAAATATAAAAAGAAAAATCAGATTTTTGTAGCTATAAATTTTCATAGTTACCTCCTGAAACAAAATATAATTTTTTTTAAATTTAATAGATAGAGTTATCGGATATTGCAGAAGATAGAGAGACGAGGTGACTGAAATCAATTCTGACCAATTTTTCGGTATAAATCGAAACATCCTTTTTAATGCTTTAATAAATTCACAAACTTCATGCCATATCAAGGTTGAATTACGGCAAGGCGCTATTTATTCGATAGTTAAGTGATATGAGAATCAGAAATCCGCATTGGTTTTCACAACCAGACAAAATTAGTAGTTAATTAACACTATTTCAGTAAGTTAACAGATATCATCGGTTAAAAAGTTGTCTCATAAGAACGGATTTGTCGCGTTTGTCAAATGAAACATATTGTGAGATCTAAAAGTTATTGGGACGAATATAAGCATAAAACATATATCTTGACTTATATCTGAAATTTAGGTATATTTAAACTGTATATATCACTCGGACTAACATGGGAAATCATTTCTTTAATCGAACAGGAACCTCTGGAAAAATAGCCAATGAAAAGGTCAGATTTTTTATCTACAAATGAAAAAAATGCTCTGGCAGAGCTGGTCAAAATTCTAAAAGACAAGCACCAGCATCAGCTATGCAAAATCAAATTGTTTGGTTCAAAAATACGCGGCAACTATGACGAAGCGTCTGATATTGACGTGTTCATTGTGTTCGATCGTCGGGTTGATTGGAAATTTAAAGATCAAATTTTTGAATTGATCTTCGAAATAAATTTGAGATATAACGTGTTCATATCAGCCAGAATTTATTCTAAAAGCAGACTTCAGGAAGAAAGAATTAAGACATTACCTTTCATTAGAAATGTCCTACAAAATGGAGTCGATTTATTATGAACCAGGAGCAGACTGATTTAGCAAAATATCGATTACAGCGAGCCTATGAAACGCAAGCGGATGCAAAAGTCCTTTTGAATAGAAAAAGCTACAACAGCGCAACGAACAGATGGAGATTATGAAGATTATCATATTTTTACTAGAGCAGAGGTGGAAGAATTAGAAGAGAAATGCAGTTTATTTCTCGCAGAGGTAAAGAGAGCACTAAATAAAATTTTAAATTTTTAAGGCAGCTCTATTATGAACAACCCACCCACATCTCTCTCCCGCCTTTTTCAGGAATATGATTTTGAGCGGATGGATGTCCGGCAGCATGCCAATATTATCATTGAACGAACTCTGGAAATGGGTAACTGGGAAGAACTTCACTGGTTATTTCATCACTACGGCATTCAGCGAATTACGGAATACCTGAAGCAACTCGGGAGTCGGCGGTTATCAAAGATGACGTTTAATTATTGGATTAAGCTGCTGCAAATCAAAGAATATCGTCCGGCGCCGTTTGCAGAAATCAGGGACAAACTTTGGAGTCGCTAGTCATGCAGATACATTGGTTCAGGTAATCTCGATCCCCTGAGTACGAATTGCATAGATTAGTGGAATCCAGGTGTCGTTCTAAAAGGATTCTAAGGCAATGGGCACTGGTTCTATGCGGGGATCTATTTTATATGCTATTTGAAACAGTTGCACACCCTCATCGAAGCGGTCTTTACCAAAATCAGGAGAAATCACTGCAAAAATTCCTTGACTTTTATTGTTTAAATTGTATAATTGTATATACAATTAAGCAATTAAAATTGAGATTGATTTTATTGACATTTTGAAATGAATTTACTATTTTTATTTGTTGACGTTATAGCTGGAAATGATTGTTGAATGCTGATATTATTCGCGCCATGAATTTCGTTTGAAGTGACTGTTTTATTCGAAACTAAAGTGAGTTATTGAAGATGGATATGGATAGTGATGTTATCCTGAAGATGCAAAATATTTGCAAGACTTTTCCCGGAGTTGTCGCTTTAGAGAATATCAACTTCGACCTGCGCCGCGGGGAGGTGCACATCCTTTTAGGCGAGAACGGTGCCGGGAAATCCACACTTGTCAAAATCCTGAGCGGTGCCTATCAAAAGACCAGCGGCGATATTTTATTCGAGAACAAAGAGATCGAAATTAAAAATCCCGGACACGCGCAAGACCTTGGCATCGCGATCATTTATCAGGAACTGAATCTTGTTTCCCACCTTTCCGCAGCAGAAAACATTCTACTTGGTCGTGAACCGCTTCACGTACCGGGAATTATTAATCGCAGTCGGCTTTATCGATCAACACAAAAAATACTGGACGGATTGCAGGTTCAGATTAGCTCCCGCAGTCTGGTGAAAGAACTGGGAGTGGCTGAGCAGCAGATGGTGGAGGTCGCCAAAGCACTATCGCTGCATGCCAAAATCCTGATCATGGATGAGCCGACATCAGCACTGACGGAAAAGGAAATCGAGGAGCTGTTCAAGACCATCAATCGGCTTAAAAAAAGCGGCACCTCGATCATATACATTTCTCATCGTCTTGAAGAGCTGTTTGAAATCGGCGACCGCGTGACTGTACTGCGCGATGGTAAATATGTGGGCACGCACAATATTCAGGAGACCACGAAAGAGGAGCTGATTCGCAAAATGGTGGATCGGGAGCTGACCGAGCAGTTTCCGAAGCGGCGAATCGAGCGCGGAGAAGAAGTTCTGCGTGTGGAAAATCTGAAAATTGATGATAAATTATCGAATATCAATTTTTCGCTGCACCGTGGCGAAGTGCTGGGGATTTCGGGATTGCTGGGCTCAGGTCGCACTGAATTGGCGCGGGCGATTTTCGGCGCAGATAAAATCGACTCCGGCAAAATTTATGTCAAAGGCGTTCAGCAAAACATCAAATCGCCTCGTAACTCCATTAATCTGGGAATCGGACTGCTCACCGAAGATCGCAAGTCGCAAGGATTAATTTTGGATTTGTCGCTCAAAGACAACGTGTGCCTGCCGAATCTCGATCAATTTTCAAAATTTGGTGTTGTCAGTTCGAATCAGGAAAACAGCACCGCCGCGAAGTACATCGATGAACTGCGCATTAAAACGCCGGGTTTAAATCAGAAAGTGCTGTATTTAAGCGGCGGCAATCAGCAGAAAGTCGTGATCAGCAAATGGCTGTGCTCGCATGCCGATATCCTCATTTTTGACGAACCCACCCGCGGCATAGATGTCGGTTCGAAAGTGGAAATCTATCAATTGATGAACCAATTGACGGCACACGGGGCAGCGATTATCATGATCTCTTCGGAATTGCCGGAAATATTGGGAATGAGCGATCGCATCTTAGTGATGCATCACGGTGAAATTAACGGGGAATTTGCTGCAGAAGAAGCAACTCAGGAAAAAATATTACACTGTGCGTTAGGAGTTTGAGATGAATCTGAAGGATATGATCCACCATTATGGCAGACAATTCGGTACCCTGATCGGATTACTGATACTGTGTACCGTACTCTGGATTTTATCGCCTTTTTTTCTTACTGTTTCAAATGTTTTAAATATTGCTCAACAAACATCTATCAACGCAATTATCGCGGTTGGAATGACATTCGTCATTATCACTGCGGGCATCGATCTATCTGTAGGCTCTATTTTAGCTTTTTCCGGGGTTGTGTTAGCAAGTGTCGCGAAAGCAGGCGCACCGGTTCCGGTAGCAATCGCTGCAGGTTTGGCAGTCGGTTTACTCTGCGGACTCGTGAACGGATTATTGATCACGTACGGTAAACTGCCGCCCTTTATTTCCACACTGGGGATGATGAGCGTTGCTCGCGGAGCAGCACTGCTGTATTCGGATGGACGACCGATCTCCGGTTTTTCCGCATCGTTCAGGTTTTTAGCAACCGGCGAAATCCTGCATATCCCGATGCCGGTAATCATCATGATCCTTGTTTATCTGATCGCGCATTTCGTACTCACACGTACGAAACTGGGGCGATATACATTTGCCATTGGCGGCAACGAAGAAGCAGCACTATTATCCGGCGTCAATGTGAAATTCTACAAAGCTGCTGTTTATGGAATTTCCGGCATGTTAAGCGGACTGGCGGCTGTTATTTTGACTGCCCGCCTCAGCTCTGCACAGCCTATTGCAGGCATCATGTATGAATTGGACGCCATTGCCGCGACTGTCATCGGCGGCACCAGCCTGATGGGCGGCGAAGGAACAATCGTGGGCACGCTGATCGGTGCATTCATAATGGGTGTGCTGCGGAACGGCTTAAATTTGCTGGGCGTTTCGTCGTTCATCCAGCAAATTGTGATCGGATCGGTGATCATTATTGCCGTTCTAGTGGACATGGCACTTAAAAAGCAATCAAAGTAAAAATTACCTCGCGACCATTGCGAAGGTTTCAAACCTTCGCAAGGCGCAAGGGTATTTTATCATATTGAACAAAATTTTACAGGAGTTATTATGAAATCTAAGCTGTTCAAATTGCTTCCGATGTTGATGTTACTTTTACTTGGATTGACAATTTCTACATGTCAACGAGGCAAACAAAAATCTAAAGAGGGAGCAACAATCGCACTGGTGTTAAAAACGTTGAATCACCCCTTTTTTATCGATATGCAACGCGGTGCTGAAGAAGCTGCCGATAGCTTATCAGTGAATCTGCTGATCCAGGCAGCAGAACGGGAGGTTGATGTTGAGAAACAGATGCAGATTATCGAAAATCTGATTCAGCGGCAGGTGGATGCGATTTGTGTCGCTCCCAGCGGATCCCGGGAACTGGTCCCCGTGATTCTCAAAGCAAACGAAGCGGGAATTCCGATTATCACTATCGATACCCGTGTGGACTCCGCTGCACTGGTTGAAATTGGTGCGGAAGTTGTCACGTATGTCGGCTCGGACAATTACGAAGGCGGACGCATCGCCGGCGAATTTATGGTACAGGAGCTTGATGGAACCGGGAAAGTTGCGATCCTGGAAGGCATTCCGGGACACGAGACCGGCGACGCCCGATTGCGCGGATTTCACAAGGCGCTGGAAGATGCGCCGGGTATAGAAATCGTCACTTCGCAGACAGCGAACTGGGAGCGGGACCAGGGCTTTAATGTGTTTCAAAATATCATGCAATCACACCCTGAAGTCGACGCGATGTTTGCCTGCAATGACTTAATGGCATTAGGCGCGATCGAGGCAATTGCAGCAGCAAATAAAACCGGAGAAATCGTCGTGATCGGTTTCGACGCACTAAACGATGCCAAAATCGCCATCAAAGAAGGTAAAATGAGGGGCTCAGTTGCACAGCATCCTTACGAAATGGGGAAGATCGCGGTTGAAAGTGCATACAAAGTACTTCAGGGAAAGACTGTTCCGGAATATATCCCTGTTACAATTGAGTTGATTACGAGGAAGGATTTGGAGTAATATTGACGCGCATGAAAGCAGAGCGCTCGCAAGATAATTTAGGATTTAAATTTTTCCCCGGGTGCTCTGTTGCTTCGATAATTGGTCGTTTTTATCCAATCATCCGCATTCTCATCTTTGATGATGCCAGCGTAGGACATAATGCGATTTTTTTTTACGCACTTTTTCAGCTTCATGACGAACAGCGGCAGTCCGTTAATGAACAGCACCACATCCGGGCGTTTGGTACTTTTGCAAATTTGAATGGAATGGTTAAAACAACCAATCCTGCCCCACAAATAAACTCTTCTACGTATGCAAAATTGAGCCTGATTTAGACAGCGTTAAAACGAAATATAAATAGGTATTTTCTCCTGCGAAATTGCAACATTCACAATTAGAAAAAAACAGGATAACAAGAACTGCTATCCTGTTCTAAAACCACAGATGACACTGATTTCGCAGATACAAAATCTGTGTCATCTGTGAAATCGCGGTTATCTTTTAATTATAAAAACTAAATAGGTACCGCAAATTCAGACGATTCGTTTTAGAAATTTAGGTTATTTTCTATCATGTTGAATAAAGTTAAGGCAATTATGAAATGCGTTCATTTCCTATGCTAATATGGTGTATTGGTAGTAATATAGAACATGGTTTCACTCATGTACGGAGTTTCAACGTCCGCTGAAAATACGCCAATTAGTGAAACAAAATGCAAGCAATATTTCTGATTGGGGGAAATAAGCAAAAGAAAAAAGCCGTCAAGGTTGACGGCTTTCTTGTATACATCCTGAGTCAATTTAACTAGACTAAAAATTTGCAGCTACCGATGATCATCTATATGTTGTACGACTGCTAAATCTTCCCAAAGGTTTTTCAAATGATAGCAGATTTCCTGGACGCGTTCTCTGATATCAGTCCTCCATTACGCCCCTGGCGATGCGATCACCGGTCTCCTTGTCGATATTGCGCCAGTATTCAAACGCACGCTTTAGCACAGGTTCTGATACACCGTCTTTCAAATGCCCCACCACGTTGGACACCA
>WJJN01000137.1 GCA_014729735.1 Candidatus Zhuqueibacterota bacterium | reverse complement strand
TGCATGCCGGATTCACCGGGCTCGGTAACCCAGCCCGATTGCCAGCGTGTGGGAATTCCGTTCATGCGGCAGAGCGTCATGAAGAATATCGTTTGCATCCCGCAGTCCGCATGGCGATTTTCAAGCACATATTCGCTGACATTTTTGAATGTTGAATATTCCCGCGCCGATGCCCATGGAATATTGTCATCCACCCATTTGAAAATTTTCTGCGCAATGCGATAGTGATTTTTTTGCTTGCCTACAATTTTTTCGGACAGAGATCGCAGTTCAGATGAAAAAACGATATGCGGCGGTCGCTCAATGATGAATGGCTTCAAATCGTCTGTTATCACCGGTGATGTAACCTGTTGCGGATCGATTTTATGAAAAACCCCGTGACCTGTATATTCAAACACGACCCGAAATTCGGTTCTTTCTCCTGCAACGACAGGTTTTTCGAGATAAATGGAGCGCTGCAAAAATGCATCGTTGTCTGCTATCAGGTGTCGCTCCGGATTGCTGGAAATATATGTGACGTCAGTTTGCCGTTCTCCGACTTCCCGGGGATATGGCAGCCAGCAGCGCAGGATTTTACCTGCCGGGATGGCATTTTCATCGACTGACAAGGTGTATGTAATACGAAAACGCCGCGGCTCCAGCAGGGATTTGTCGCTCTGTCTGGCACTGGTAACGACCTCGGAAATATGCGCATCGAGATCGAACGGATCCGGTTGTGGTGGTTTTTTACTATCGACTTCTGCTTTTTTCTTCTTTGCTTCCTTATCGATACGAAACAGGTTGGGACCCGCCCATTTGAAATATCTCTTTTCGCCATCGATGATCTTGTATTCCAGAGATTTTTCACGTTCCCATTTTGCAATGTCAGCGTCACTCACGTTCGGTATATATTGTTTGATATAATCAATGATATATTCCCGCGATCTCGTGAAATCTTTTTTAATACGGTTCAATCGCTCAATTTCAAAGGAAATGTCCTGACGCATTTCGGGCGACAGATCCCGATTGCTGGCTATTTCCATCCGCATCAGCTTTTGAGCGATGGAATATTCGCCATGGTCTATCAATCGTTGAAATTTCTGCGGTATTTGAGCGATGGATGTAATGACCAAAAAGACGATTAATATAAAAGTTATTCTTGATTTCATAGCTCTCTCTCAAAATTGATTACACTTTATGTTTTAGGGGAAGTCGGGGATTAATGCAAAGAACTGTGACTTATTGTTGAAACTTTGTGGTTAAAAAGAATCTCACATCTGAGATTCGTGATGTGAGATTCTTTAAAACGATGCAAATAGCTTGATTTTTCTAGCTTTCCCACTCTTTCAGTGTTTCCCGCACTTCTGCTTTAAGAACTGCATCTTCAGCGATGCCTTCTACTGTCTCTTCTTCGGCGAGAATTTCCTTCATCAGACTGATGGCTTCTTCTTTCTTGTCTTTCTCGTATAACGCCTCAGCCAGGAATTGTTTGGTTGTCAAATTTTCGGGGTACTTTTCATGAGCTTTTTGCAGATACTCAACAGCTTTGTCTTTCGAGGGCCATCCCAGAATAAATGGTATTTTGGGAGCTTTAAAATGAACTCGTCCCAATACGCGATAGGCGCCGGCTTCATCAAACATCGGATCGATTTCAATAACTGTCTCACAGCGATCTTTAATTTTTCCGGCGACTCCTTTGCGTGCAGCTTTCAAAATACCGAATTCTTCACCCCAAACACCCCAGACAATTGCTGAGAATAAATTAATCCCTTTGGATTTTGGAAATTCATCCAGTCCTTCTTCTCCGAGGTTCTTGCCCTTGTCGTAAATGGCTTTTTTCAGTTCGCTATCGTGAGTCGTGTAATTTCCTTTGAAATAGTAAGCCCGCATCAGTTTCCAGATCGCTTCTTCTTTTTCAGCTCCGGTGTTGTTCTCAATTGCTTGCTTGTAAAGATCGATTGCCTTGTTGATATTCGTACTATCGGCAAGAAGAGTTTCCTCGTTAAAATTTTCTCCCCTCAGTTCATACAGACTGTCTGCCTGTTGAATTAGCGACTGTCCGGATAAGCAAGTGACGATTAAGAAAATCAGCACAAAACCCTGAGCAAAAAATCTCATTTTCCCTCCTTTGTTAGACCATTAAATTAAAATATCTTACACAAAATATAATAAATGCAATAATCATTTGCAACTATTTTCTAAAACTAAAGAAAATTATTTAAATTACCGATAATCTTTATGACAAAAAATTCATACTAATTTTATCGTTTGGGGTTTCCTATGGAAAAAATAAGTATTGTACAAAGAAGAAGGAGGAACAAAGAAGTACAGACTGCGGCTTTGCTTCGGGCGAAACGTCGCGAACAGATGAAAAAAGATGTGCATCAATATCTCGATTCGATGCCTCAGAATGAGGATAAAGCTGCTGCCGATGCCTCTCCTGAAAGATCGGAACATTCGGATTTATTTGATGTGACGTTATCGCCGGAGCAAACAAATGAATTGAATTCTCTTTTTAATTATTGTGAAATAATGAAAGGGAGCACTGAAGAGGCAAATGTAAGAATCTATCGAAATGAAAAAAATGAGGTGGTTTTTCGATTCATGTTTGAACCGAAAAAATCCCTGCAAATGCTGACTTCCGAAGATGTGTGCAATTTGCTTAAAATCAGTCGCAGAACGCTGTATAAAAATGTTCACAACAATGAAATAACGAGCTACAAAATCGGCTCGCAATTAAGATTTCTCGCAGAAGATATTGTGGAATATTTCCGGAAATCGAAACAGAATTAATAATGTGGAGGTAATTTAAATGTATTTGGACTATTGGGGACTTACGAAACACGCATTCAATAATACCCCTGATCCGGGAATGTATTTTCCGATGCATTCAACTGTTGAAAATGCTGTTGCCGAACTTTTATTCGCGATTGAGGAGGGGGACGAATGTTTGGCTGTTGTTGTCGGAGAAGTCGGACTCGGAAAAACAATGTCCCTTCGCGTAACTCTGGACTCACTGGATCAGGATAAATATAGAATTGCATTTGTAACTAATCCCGACTTGACGTTCCCGCAAATCATGAGGGAAATTATTGGTCAGTTGACAAATGAAAATTGTAAAATCAAAAATAAAGAAGCATTGCTTGAAAAATTCAATACAATATTATTTGAAACTGCTGATGCCGGGAAGCGTGTGCTCATCTTCATCGATGAAGGTAATGCAATTCGGCGAATTAACCTTCAGAGCTTGCGTTTATTAACGAATATGCAGGAAGATGATCGGAATCTGTTTACGATGATACTGGCAGGACAGCCCGAGTTAGCTCGAAATCTGGAACGTCCCGAGATGGCAAACTTGTATCAGCGCATCGGTGTGTACTGCAAATTGCACAAAATGGAATCCGAAGAAGTCATGAAGGATTATATCGAACACCGGCTGGAATGCGCCGGCGCGAAGAAAAAGATTTTCACAGAAAATGCCATTAAGGAAATCTGGAAACATTCGGAATTCGGTGTGCCGCGTTTAGTAAATCGGATGGCGAAACTGGCGCTTAAAGCCGGTGAAACGAATCAACTGGAGATCATCAACGAAGACGTTATAAAACAGATTGGTGATCGATTTGCAAGGTCGACAGACAAGCCGGCGCGTACAGTCGCCAGACCCAAAAAAGCGAAAACAAAGACAGAGCCGAAAACTGAAGCAAAGGTAAAAGAAAAGGTTGACCGAAAAAAGGAAACAACACCTGAATCGGAAAAAGTTGTTCCGAACGACATTAAAGAACCATCGATCGCTGATATAAAGGTCGTGGATAAAGAAGATATTGGTCAACCCGATGAAAAGGAAGTAGCTGATGAAGTCGAGTCAAAGGATAAGTCTCATAAAGAGCTAATCGAAGAGAAGAAGAAAGAATTTGGTAAAGATGTGACATCGGTAAAAGACGTTCTCGGACGTATGAAAGAGCGTCACCGGTCGTTAAGAAATACAAATTTGTTTTTCAGATAAGATTTTTTGTTGAATTTTGTTGATTTTTAGCTTATCTTTATCGTTTAATTTGATAAGAATAACTAACACAACAAAATATGAGATCGACACTATCTGTCTCAGCTTCGGAAACAGGGAGAAGGCGCTATGTGCGTTTTACGCGACTGAATGCGCTTTCCTTTGGCTGTCTGGCTGATAGCATGCTAATTTTATACGCGATTAAAAATGGCGCGGATGATTATCTGGTGGGAGTACTGACTTCATTTTTCTACCTGACAATGCCTTTTATGTTTTTGGGCAAAAAGCTTGTCGGTACTTACGGCGCATCCCGTTCCTACGCCATAAGCTGGGCGCTGAGAAATACATCGGCGGCGATAATGATAGGAGTTCCATTCCTTACAAATCGGTTCGGAAGTAAGTATGGACTTGGATTGCTCATGCTGGGTGCCTTCGGTTTTTTTGCATTCAGAAGCGCCGGGTTAACTGCAAACACCCCGATCCTCGGTGAAATTACCAGTAAATCAAATCGTGGTAGTTATATTTCCAGGGTTTGGATTCATTTTAATCTTTTCTATTTCATGGCAGTGTCGACGCTGATCGTTATTTTGCACCGGTCGGATACTGTTGAAACATATCAAAAGATTATTGCATTCGGCGCGGTAACAGGATGGATTTCAGCTTTTCTGATAAATCGCGTGCCGGAATCGAAAAACACGCGTATTTCCGGAAAGGAGCCCACCGGAAAGGCGCTATCTTATATCTGGAATGAGGACCGTCGAATCAGAAAATTGCTGTTTGCCTGGATTGCTGCAGTGGTGATGGTAATGCTAGTAACGCCATTCACAATGGTTGCCCTGAAAAACGGGTATCGCGTTTCGGATTATAATGCACTGTTTTATGCACTGCTGCAAATCGTCGGCGCAGTGGTCGCATCGCTGGTGAACAGTCTGGTGCTGGATCGTGTAGGACCGCGACCGATGCTGATTCTCTATACCTTTGGATTAATAGTTTGCGCCGCAATGTGGATGCTGGCGCCCCAATCATTTCTGATTTATTTTCCTGCCATCATTTTTCTCCTTATCGGTATCTGTCGCGCCGGCTCGATGACCACGCTCAATCACTATTTTCTGAGCATCGTGCCACAGGATAAGCGCGTCGCATCGAATATGCTGATCTATATCATCTCCGGAGTGTTCGCCGGATTGTCAGGTACATTCATCGGCGGTGGCATGCTAAAGCTCTTAGCCACAATGAATATCAATGGGTTGGATACTTACCGTATTTACTTTAGCAGCATTCTAATTATTTTAATTCCAATGTGGTTTGTCGTGCGCCGGCTGAGACCGGTTGCTGACTGGAAAATAAAAGATGTTTTAGGAGTCTTTGTCTCTTTCCGCGAAATTCGGGCGCTGTTTACATTGCAGCGCCTTGATAAAGAGTTGAATGTGGCGCAGGAGTATCACGGAGTTGAGAAACTCCGGGAAATACCATCCGAACTTTCAGAGAGAAGACTGATCGCATTTCTTGATTCTCCGCGTTTTACTGTCAGAGGCAGGGCTCTGGGCGCACTGGGTCAAATTAATTTTAGCCAGGAAGCTGCCAGAAAAATAATGAATGAAGTGCAGCAAGGTGAATATACCACAGCCTATATCGCTGCGGAGATTCTGGGTGAACATGGCATTATGGAGGCAATTCCTGTACTACGGGACGCGTTGGAATCCGAAGATATTTATCTGCTGGGAAAAAGTATGTTGTCGCTGGCAATGCTGAAAGACAAATCATCGTATAAGAGAATCGAAAATATTTTCAACCGGTCGGAAAATCCCCGGCTCGTCATTCACGGTGCCCGGGCAATAGCGGAAATGAAAAACGTAAAACGCCTGAATCTGATGTTAAGAAAAACGGTAAATCGACACATGCCTGTAAAAGTCAGAGAAGAATTGTTATACTGTATTTGCGAACTGTGCGACTGCGGCGAGGAATTCTATCGTTTTTTATATGCCAAACAGGAGGATTACGAACACGGAGTTTATACATTTCGGGCAATTCTCAGACTATATTCAAAAAGATCGACCGGTGATATGAGCAGGTTCGTTGAGAATGTTAAACTGCTGGAACATGCAGGTGAAAATTCTGACAGATTGATTAAATTTTTCAGAGAATATGTTTCCGATCGCAAATCCACAATATCCAAAATTGCGCGAGAATTTATCAACTCGAATTCGATAGACAAAATACAAACAGATTTGATATTCTGTCTTTATCTGATACTTGCCCGAGAGGCAATTGATTGAGCTGCGTACATCCCTCCCGATATTATCTTGGCTTTTTTTTTGCAGCATCATTTTAATTAATTGATTATTCATGAATTCGGAGCTGATAAAGAAAGTCAGCACCGAGTTCGGTCACTAGCCGGAACGTCTAAAAACGCTTTTACAACGGCGTTATTCATGTTAAGGCAAGCATTAGTCATTAAAATCAAAGGATATTACAATCGATTTTATTGGATAATGTTAAACTATTTATTGATAAACGCGTTCCCAGTTGAAACACATTATGAAGTTATGCTCATGTAGAATTAAAGAGGCAGATGATCAATGAAAGATTTTACCAAGTATTTTCTAACCTCCATTTTCATTTTAATTTGTTTTTCTGTAAAAAGCTCCGGAGATACCACGTCGGACAATGTGATTGGCACTATCAAAGAAATTAAAATTGGTAACAAGAGAATCAAGGACTATACCAGTCAGGTTCAAATCTATAATTCTGGTTTGAACAGGTGGAAATCTGCAAGCCTTGGTGAAAAAATCGGCATTAATGATACATTGCGTACGTTTGAACAATCGACGGTGCTATTTGAATTTTCAAAAGCTTACGGTGGGGGAAGTCTGTTTTTAAATTATAACACGAAAGTCAGACTTGGCAGGCTAAAAGAAGAAATGTCGCAACAGATACTGGAGCAGGGATTTTACAAGATAGCGGAGTTGTTCTCTGGTGGTTTGATTGCAGATGTAAAAAACAGGTTTGAAGCCAAAACCAGAGATTTCGGCGTGATTGTCGGAGGAACTGAATTTTATATCAGTTATAATCCTAACACGAATGAGGGATATGTGTACGTTTTCGATGGTACTGTCAAGTTGAAAAACAACCAGGGAGAATCGCGATTATTCGAAGGGGGATATGCAACAGTAATAAAAGGCAAGGCGCCGGTTATTACCAAAGTGAGCAGCAGTATGAAAGCAGAGATTTTCCGGTGGCATAGAAGCTACCGGTCTGTATCACGTCCCTGGTTTTTTACGCCTAAATTCCTGGTACCGGCAGTGGCGGTATCCGGCACAGGCGTCATTATTTATATGATCAATCGCACGGAAAGCACTACAACACCCAATTTACCAGAACCCCCGGAACCTCCTGATCTACCCTAAATTAGGAGAACAAGATGAGAATTAAAAAAAAGATATGGATCGCTTTATTTCTATTAC
>WJJN01000762.1 GCA_014729735.1 Candidatus Zhuqueibacterota bacterium | reverse complement strand
TATTCGCGTTTACGGAGAGTCGTTGGAAGAAATTTTTGCCAGTGCAGCGACCGGAATGTTCGACATTATTTTCGACGAGCTGCCACAGGAAAAACAGCTCATCGAGGAAGTCGTTGTTACAGCCGACGATCTTGAAGAACTGTTTGTAAACTGGTTGTCTGAATTGAATTTCTTGTTTACGACGGAAGATAAATATTTTACCGATTTTACATTTCATGAATTAAGCGAAAACAAGATCAGAGTCACAATGCGGGGGGATCATTTCGATCTTACAAAGCATGATATTCATACGGAAATCAAAGCGGTTACCTTTCACAGTATATATGTCAGGAAAGCTGAGGGACAGTGGCAGGCACAGGTCATCTTTGATATTTAAGCCGGAGGTATTTATGTCAGATATAAAATTGAAGAAAGTAACCGATTATATTTGGGAAATTCCCAAAACAGGAAAGATGCGGGTACCGGGGCGTATTTACGCCACCAAAGAAATGCTGCATCACATCAATAAAGACGATGCGCCGAAGCAGGTCGCTAATGTCGCACATTTGCCGGGCATTATCAATTATTCCATGGCAATGCCCGATATTCACTGGGGTTACGGATTTTCCATTGGCGGCGTGGCTGCTTTTGATATGGACGAGGGCGTTATTTCGCCGGGCGGCGTGGGATATGATATTAATTGCGGCGTCCGCCTGTTGCGTTCCGGATTGATTCGCAATGATATTAAAAATGAAGTTCAGCATATAATCGATAGTTTGTTTAACCATATTCCGACCGGTGTCGGGTCGAAAGGTGAACTTCGTGTTTCGGCAAGTGACTTATCCAATGTGATGAAAAAAGGTGCGCGCTGGGCGGTGGAAAATGGATATGGCGATAAGGAAATGCTCGATAAAATCGAAGAGAACGGAGAAATGAAAGGCGCCGATCCGTCCGTTATCAGCGACAAGGCGATAAAACGAGGCAAACCACAATTAGGAACGCTTGGATCCGGGAATCACTTTGTGGAGCTGCAATACGTCGATGAAGTGTATGAGCCAGATGTTGCCGATAGATTGGGCCTGTTTAAGGATCAGATTACATTAACAATTCACACCGGTTCCCGCGGATTCGGCTATCAAGTGTGTGATGATTATATCCACAAGATGCTGCGGGCATCGGAAAAGTACGGCATCGAACTGCCGGACCGGCAATTATGCTGTGCGCCGATCTCTTCGCCGGAAGGTCGTGAATATTATTCTGCGATGGTTTGTGCCATAAATTACGCGTTTGCGAACCGCCAGGTCATTACCCATTGGGCACAGGAAGCATTGGAAAAGGCGCTTAATATTGGACCAAAAGACCTGCAACTGAATGTTGTTTATGAAGTAGCGCATAATATTGCCAAGTTCGAAACGCACAAGATAAACGGCAAAGATCGGAAAGTCTGCGTTCACCGCAAGGGAGCGACGCGGGCGTTCGGACCGGGCAGCAAGCATGTCCCGGAATCGTATCGCGATATCGGTCAGCCTGTGCTCATCCCGGGTGACATGGGCAGATGCAGTTATGTGCTGGTTGGGACCGAAGGTGCAATGGACGAGACATTCGGCTCCACCTGTCACGGAGCGGGTCGCATGTTGAGCCGGAAAAAATCAATAAAGCAGGCAAAAGGACGGGCAATTTACCGTGAATTGCAGGATGAGGGCATTTTTGTACGCGCTGCCGGAAAGCGAACCCTGGCGGAAGAAATGCCGGAGGCTTACAAAAACGTTTCCAATGTCGTGGATGCCGTCGCCGGAGCAGGGATTTCCAAAAAGGTTGTAAAGTTGAAGCCGTTGGGGGCGATAAAAGGATAGTTTTAAATATTCGGTTCATTTTATATAATGGGTTTGAAAATTCCAATACTCAAATGACAAATTCCAAATAATTTCTAATTTTCGAAAGTACAAATTCAAAAACACAGACCATTTGGTTTATTTGTCCGGGAGCTGTTTATTACTTTTTTTGTCCCGAAAGGGACGACTGAATTTCTACATAGTAATATTTTAGTTTGTCGGTCGTCCTTGCAGAACTCTACTCCTTTTGTAGACCAACTGGAGCTTTATCATAAGACTGATTTTTTGTAAATTGTCATTCCGGGCTTGTCCCGGAATCTCCTAATTATTAAAAATTTAGGGGATTCCTGCATTCGCAGGAATGACACCAAAAAATGACTTTTGATACAGCCCCCTATTTTCAACCGTTTCTCCGGGACTATGTTGCTATAGACGATATGCTTTCCAAACCTGTGGATTAATAAATGGTGGGCGATTTTATGTCGATAGAAAATGAAATTAATGAATTACGCGAGCGGATAAATTATCATAATTATCGCTATTATATTCTGGATGAGCCGGAGATTTCCGATGCCGAATATGACCGTCTGTTCCGCCGACTGCAGGAATTGGAATTGCAGCACCCGGAGCTGGTCACGGCTGACTCGCCAACGCAGCGAGTGGGTGCAAAACCGCTGACTGAATTTGCATCAGTTGTGCACACATTACCAATGCTCAGTCTGGACAATGCGTTTTCTGAAGGCGAAGTTCGTGAATTCGATGCGCGCATCAAGCGCTTACTGGAGACGGTTGAGGATGTCGAATATATCGCAGAGCCGAAGCTGGACGGGCTTGCGGTAGAACTGATATATGAAAACGGCTTGTTTACCGTTGGTTCCACCCGCGGTGACGGCATTACCGGTGAAGATATTACTATGAATCTGCGCACTATCGACTCTGTTCCGCTGCGATTATATGCCGGAAATCGTTCTGCTCCAACGAGGCTGGAAGTTCGCGCAGAAGTGATCCTCGGTAATAAAGAATTCATTAGTTTGAACGAGCAGCGACAGAAAGCAGGCGAGCCGATATTCGCCAATCCGCGCAATGCTGCCGCCGGTT
>WJJN01000136.1 GCA_014729735.1 Candidatus Zhuqueibacterota bacterium | reverse complement strand
ATGCTGGATCGTTCCGGAATCCCTGACGCGCTCGAAGATGAAAGAGCATTGGCACTCTACGGCGGATGCGATATTCACCAGCGCGGCAGTGGCGGCGGTTTATGGTGGCCCTCGCTGGGTATCGATGGCGACAATAATATATATGTCACCTTTACTGCTCCCAGACCCTTTGATGTGGATACAGATACCGTCAATTATCCGGATATTTATGCAACCGCTTCCGTCGATGGTGGTTTAACCTGGGGATGTCCACCGTTAAATGTCACGGACTCTCAAGGGACTGAAGACAAACTGGCTTCGATGGCGAAGGCAGTAGATGATTCTATTCGCTTTGTTTATATTTCCGACGATGTGAATGGATTTATCGGAGGAACAGATGCTGTCCAAACTACTCCGTCCAGTTTATTATATCTTGCCATGGCAGCAGCAGACATTCCAACTGAAAACACATGTGCTACAACTGTAAAGGAAGCAAAACAAAATACGCCGACCGGATATTCACTGGAGCAAAATTATCCCAATCCGTTTAATCCTCGAACAGAAATCAGATTTACACTGGCAAACAGTGATAGAGTCAGTCTGAAAATCTACAACATGATGGGACAGTTAATCGATACGGTCGTGGATGATTTTATGCCGGCTGGTTCGCACAGTGTCAACTGGATCGCTCCTGCGGATCTTGCGTCCGGTGTTTATCTATATCAGTTAGAAAGTCTGAATTTCAGAGCTCACAAGAAATTTATTCTGATGAAATAAATGGCAGTTACGAAAGGGATTTTCGCATGAGAATCCCTTTCGTTCTTTAAGGCTTAGTCAATTTCTAAAATTCGATAATGAACAGACGTACTTTATTCATTTTTATCTCATTTATTCTCATTCCGATTCTCGCGGTCCTTTTTCTCGAATTCGCACTGTATCTTGCAGGAACTGAAACGACATACGAATCCCGCGATCCATTTCTGGGCTTTGAATCAGTTGTTTCGTTATTCGAAAAGGTGCAGCAAGACGGAGAGGAAGTATACAGAACCCGATCGAGCAAACTTGAGTGGTTTAATTTACAGGAATTTCAGGCACGAAAGCCCGTGAACGGTTATCGTGTATTTTGTTTCGGCGGATCGACGACTTTCGGCAGACCGTACATTTACAAAACGTCATATTCCAACTGGTTCCAGGTATTGCTGCAGGATTTAATGCCCCGCAAAAAGGTCGAAGTCATAAATGTCGGAGGCGTGTCCTATGCCAGTTACCGCATCGTGAATTTGATGCAGGAAATGTCGGGCTATGATCCTGACCTGTTTATCGTCTATTCAGGTCATAACGAGTTTTTGGAAAACAGAACTTACCAGGATATTCTTGAGACGCCGGAATCTGTCATGAAGCTGCGACAGGCGTTGAATAATTTGAGAACATATTCCTTGATACGTGAGAAATGGCTGGCGCTTAAAAATAAGGATATGGATTCTGCAAAACAAAAATTTGAAATGAGCCGTGAAGTCGCACCGATCCTGGATCAGTCTATGGGACTCGATCGCTACAACAGGGAGCTTTTTCAGCATAAAGCCGTGCTGGATCATTTCGAGACGAACATGCAACGAATGATCGGTATCGCGCAGCAGAATGATATCGATATATTGTTCATCGTTCCGCCTTCAAATGAAAAAGATTTTTCACCCTTTAAATCGCAGCTTTCGGAATTGACGCCACAGGATAAAAACAAGTGGATCATGCATTATGAAAGGGGTCGGTTTGATTTGGATGATGAAAACATCAATTCTGCAATGGAGTCATTTGCCAAAGCGATTTCCATCGATTCGGCTTATGCTGATCTTCGGTTTCGCAACGGCACGTGCCTTTTTACAACTGGTGACTATCACGCCGCGAAGCGAGAATTCACTGCTGCTATCGATCTTGACGTAGCACCGCTTCGTGCGACATCGGAAATTCAGGGAGTTGTGCGGCAGACTTGCGGCGAGCAGGATGTTGCCTGTATCGATTTAGTAAAAATTTTGGAGAATCAGTGCGCAAGAAATTATAATCACACTATTCTGGGTAAAGAATATTTCCTCGATCATGCACATCCGACCATCGCTGTTCATCAATTAATCGCAGAAAAATTGGCTGCTGAATCAATCAAGCGAAAAATAATCGAACCCGAAAAAGACTGGCAGAATGTACCACGACAGGCACTTTACGACAGCGTAATGTCCACTGTGGATACGATCTATTATGCCATGCGCGACCTGAATTTGGCAAAGGTTCTGGATTGGGCGGGCAAACATGCGGAGGCAGTGCCGTTTATCCTGAAAGCAGCAGAACAGTTGCCGGATCATCCGGAGGCGCAGTACATGAGAGGACTTGTGTACGTGGAAAAAAAGAAATACGATCTGGCGCAACGGGATTTTCAACGAGCGATCGCGCTCGATTCGACTTATGCAAAGGCATATAATGCACTCGGTTCTGTCTATGAAAAGACAGACCGTCTCGACAGAGCGCTGCGAATGTTTAAGGAAGCGATTCGATTGCAGCCTGATTCCGATCAGGCATATTATAATCTGGGAAACACGATTTATCAACAGGGAAAGATAAAACAGGCAGAGCAGGCGTATTTGCAGGCGCTGGAGTTCAATCCGAATTATTCAAAAGCGATGAATAATCTCGGCGTGATCTATTTGACCACCGGGCGTTTGGATCGAGCGGAAGAAGCATTTCATCGAACTCTGGATATGAATCCGGCGAATCATAATGCGATCGCAAATCTTGGCATTATTTATTTTCAAAAAGGACAGAAAGAACGCGCCCGGCAGATGTTCCGGCAGGCGCTGACCATCGATCCGGGGGATGCATTCTCCGCTGGCTGGCTGAAGCGGTTGGGCAGCGAATAAATTATAGATGCTGTTAATATTGAATTTTGAAAGACTTATTCTACCAGAGCAAAGATTATGAAACGTCAATCTATTTTCGCCGAATATTTTAAATTCTTAAAAGAAGAAAAAAAGTACTGGATGATCCCGATCGTTTTTATTTTTATCCTGATCGCAGTACTCGTAATATTGCTGGAAGGTTCGGCACTGGCACCGTTTATTTATGCAATTTTCTAATTCATGAGCAGATCAAAACTACATTCGGTTCTGGAACGAATCGCACAAATACAAACGATCATTTTGATCGGCATTTTGTATGTGATCCTCGGTGGAATTGTGTTCCTTATGATGAAGCTGTTTCGCAGTAATCCGCTGGACATCAGGTTGGAAAAAGGCTCTTACTGGAGCGAGTGCAAACAAAAGCCGGCTGAATTGGACCTTTATTTAAACCAATTCTAAAACGTATGAAGAACTCTGGAAATATATT
>WJJN01000135.1 GCA_014729735.1 Candidatus Zhuqueibacterota bacterium | reverse complement strand
TTTTCGGACGGAAAAAGTGTCAGTGGTGATTTATGGGCAACGATGGATTCGCTATTGCTTAGCGATGTTCGTGCTAAAGCACTTCGCTATCCCCTTATGCAGGCGAATTTCCACTTACCGGATTTCACCAGAGCGATCCTTGATTCAGCCTGGATCGAGGTTCCTGATCTGCAATCACGGCTGATCGCCAAAGGCGAGCTGGACAGTCTGGATGCTGCGCCGATATTCAAACTGGACGGGAAATACACTTTTAATTCTGACGATCACGTATTGCTGATAGACGAACTTTATCTAAATGGCAGGCTCGAATCGGATATCGATATCTATTTTAAACAGCCGCTGTTTTCTGTGAAAGGAGACCTGCAGGCGAGCTCGTTGAAAGCACGATACAGCGATCTGGTAAATGTGGACAACATTTCCGCCCGTATCCCATTCAATCAGAAAATTAATGTCGATCAGGCGCTGCTGATCAATGAGCCGGATGGTACGCCACTGTTTGCTGATAAAAATGCACTAAATTATTTTTTGATGCGACCGTATTATATAAATGATGGTGAAATCGATCCGTTCATCAAAATTGAAAAAATCCGGATGATGGATTATCAAATTTCAAATGTCGATATGGATGTTCATCTTGGTGATGGCAGAATTGAATTATCGAGGATCGCATTAAATTTATACGGCGGAAATCTGATTGGTAATATGCATCTTGATTTTGGCAGAGGGCAATTAGAAGCCGTAAACTATTATGTAAAGGCAAATGTTTCCCGGCTGAATTCTGCACGGTTGTCACCGGCAAGCAGAGGATCGGCACGGGAATCAGAACTGAATTTGAATATGGAATTTAGCGGCACGGGTCTTGATTTGCAGGAAGAGATCGATGTGCTCGGATTTTTATTTATTACAAAAATCGGCAGCCGATTTACGGATAATGTACTGAATTCGCTCGATCCGCAGGGAACAGATAAAAGCATTCAGGGCACCAAGCGCCTGCTGCGCTGGGGATACAAGCCGCGACTCATTTCATTTGAAATTAAACACGGATATCTCTATCCATCGATCCACTTGACAAAAGGCAATTTCCTTACCAAATTGATCCCGCTGAATTTAAGCGGCGGCAGGATAGAACTTGCCCGGATGCCAATCAAATTTTTCGTGAATATGGCAATGGCGCAGACACAATAGATTTTTATGGGTGAAATGAAATGGAAGAAAAGAAAACTATTTTGGATGTCCTGAACTGGCACGCGCAAAATAAAAAGGCGTTTCGAATCCAGGATGCCTATAAGTTGATTCATCAAAGCGTATTTGGAATCGGTCATTTGATGGATGATTCCGGTAAAGCAAAAGAATATTTGGAAAAGGAACTGGATTCGCTAATGCCCATGACGACAGAAGGTGAATTAATCGAACAAATTTCACCGGATGGAGAAATCGTCCGTGTGAATCTGCGACCATTCAAATATCGTGGATTTGACAAAGATAAACTTTTTGAAGTGATGACACTGTCAGCACATAAAATTCGGGGCGATAATGAACAATTCCTAAAACGTTGGGAAATGCTTAAGAAAGCGATTGAACAGAATAAAACAGATTTTTCGATCGACGAATATTCAAAATTTGATTTAAAAGTACGGGAGTCAGATTATCCGGTGATGCATCATTCAAGATCATATAACCTACTGAATAAACCTGCATATCGTGTTGTGGGCAGGAGCATTTTGAAAGAACAATTTGAGGAGTTGCAGGCGCTATAAAGCAAATTCAATTGTCGAGCCGCATTTTATCCTGTCCGATTCAAAATTATCTTCTGTAATGTATGGATGAACAATGCAATTTCTGCCGATCTCTAAACGCTGTGGGATAATAGCGCTTTTGCCAATCACGGTTAATCCCGAATTTAAATGCGATGGTGTTTTTTCATTTGGGCATTCGATGTCACCGCTGCCGATTTTAGCACCGGATCCGACAATGACATTTTTATCCAAAATTGAATAATCGATTTTGGAAGATGGATCAATGGTGCAATCGTGCATTATAATGGAGTTTTTAACTATTGCTCCTTTTTTAACGCGTACACCGGGAGATAAAATCGAATTTTCCACAGTTCCCTCGATAATGCATTGTGGAGAGATCATTGAGTTAGATATATGAGCCGATCCATCAAAATAGGAGGGACCCCGGTCACCGTATGTTTCTTCTTCCTCGACATTTGTGTAAATTTGCCATTCCTTCAGGTTCAATTTTGAATGCGGATTTAATAAATCCATATTGGCTTCCCAGTATGCCTGAAAAGTGCCGACATCCTGCCAATAGCCTTTAAACGGATATGCGTACACATCAGTAGTATCGATCGCATGCGGAATAATGTGTTTACCGAAATCGATGCCGACATTGTTAGCTAAAATGTCTACCAGATAATCTGTATTGAAAACATAGATACCCATGGACGCTAAATTTGAGTGTGGTTGCTTTGGTTTTTCTTCCCAGCCGGTGATGCGGTATTTGGCGTTGGTAATTCCGAGACCAAAATGATGTGCGTTTTCTAACGGAATTTCCATCATTGGGATGGTAATTTGCGCATCTTTCTCCTCATGGAATTCAATGAGTTGATTATAATCGGCATGATAAATATGATCGCCGGATAAGACCAGCGTATATTTGGGGTTATGTGCTTTTATGAATGGCAGATTTTGATAAATTGCATCGGCAGTGCCCTGGTACCAGTCGGAGTTTTTTTCGCCGGTTGCAGGGGGAAGAATTTTGGCTGTGCGGTTTCTGCCGATAAAATCCCAGGGAATCCCGGTTCCAATGTGTTTCATAAGTGAATACGGTTTATACTGTGTTAAAACGCCGACTGTAAAAAAGCCGGAATTAACGATATTGCTTAAAGTGAAGTCGATTATACGATAAATACCTCCAAAAGGGACTGCCGGCTTTGCTCTCAATTTGGCAAGGACATTTAAACGACTGCCAACACCACCGGCTAATAACAGCGCCAAAACTCTTTTCATTCGGGATTTACTCCTGAAATTTTATGGAATGCTTCGATGGAATTTGGGGGTAAATTGGGACTAATTGTCTTATTTTTTTTGATTTTTGCATGATCAGGAATAAACGTCTTTTGTCCGATGACAGTTAATTCTGTATCGTGCTGGATAGCATCGCTGTACCCAATATGCGCATACTTCCCCACAATAATATCTGTATCCAGAATTGCGCGTTCCAAAGTTGCTCGATTTTGGATATGTGAATCAAACATTATTATCGAATCCTTTACGGTTGCACCTTTTTCAACAATGACACCGGGAAACAGAATGCTGTTGATGACGGTGCCTTCAATTTCACAGCCCGGGGAGATTAAGCTATTTTCTATTGTGGCATCTGCAGAAATTTTGGTAGGGATTCGGTCGCGTATTTCCCGGTGATCCAAATTCGTTCTAACGCCCCATTTCTGAATATCGATTTTTGGATTTTCTCCAAGAGTATCCATATTGGATTTCCAGTACTCATAGAATGTGCGCGTGTATCCCCAATATCCATGAAATTTGAAACCGTAAACCTTAAATCTGTCAATCATCCGGGGGATGATATCTCGCCCAAATTCAAAGGTTATGTCTTCCTGCTCGATTTCATTAAGAACCTGTTTCAATACAGAGGTTTTGAATAAATAGATCGTCAGAGAAGCCCAGTCAGCAATCGGTTTTTTGGGTTTCTCCCAGTATTTCAACAATCTTCCGCCCATTTCTCCGGCTTCATCATCAAGTTCAGCTAAACCAAAGCGGTGTGCTGAATTAATATTGACCTTGGTGAAAACGGCTGTCATATCGGCATTTTTAGATTGATGGAAATCGATCAGGGGCGCGTAATCCATCTTATAGATATGGTCTCCGGATAGAATCAAAACGTGTTCCGGGTCAAATTCATCTATAAAGTCAAAATTTTGATGGATCGCATCCGCGGTCCCGTTATACCAGTTTGAAGAGCTAGCTGCGATATAAGGCGGCAGAACGAAAATCCCTCTGTTTCGCCCAATCATGTCCCATGCACTGCCATTGCCGATATGTGTAATCAGAGAAGAAGACCGGTATTGCAATAATATACCGACACGCTCGATTTTTGAATACAACAAATTACTTAGCGGGAAATCGATTATACGAAACATGCCTCCAAAAGGAAGGGCGGATTTGGGGCGGAAGAGAGTCAACACATCAAGGTCATCAACACGTCCACCTGCCAGGAGCATTGCTAAAATTTTGTCCATGAAATATACAATTCGAGGTGTACAAAAAATTTACATTTAAAATAATTTTCCCAGTTGCAATTCTATGATGTGTTATATAATATCAAAAATATAGGTTAGAATCAAGCGAAAATTCGAGGATTACCTATTATTTATGTAATAAATAAAAAAGCCCCCAGTTTACACCAGGGGCTTCGGAGGGAGGAAAAAATGAGATGTTATAAAAATCTATAACCAGTTCCATGTATTGTCTCGATGTACTGCGACGGGTACTTGTACTCGCCCAGTTTCTCACGCAAACGTTTGATATGCACATCAACGGTTCGGTTAGTGACGTAGACTTTCCGACCCCACACTTTCTCGAGAATTTCTTTTCGGGAAAAAACATTTTCTCTGCGAGAAGCCAGAAGATAGAGTAATTTGAATTGAATATATGTCAAATCAATCGGTTTACCGGCTTTTTTCACTTTGTGTTCGTCCAGGTCAATTTCGATATCTTTAACCTTAATTTTCTTGGTTTCGTTACGTTCCATTCGTCTCAAAATTGCTTTCAAACGTGCCACAAATTTTTTCTTACTTATGGGTTTGCTTACAAAATCATCAGCACCGGATTCAAAGGCTTTAACAACAAGTTCCTCATCACTTTGCGAAGACAGAAGAATCACTGCGGATTTTCTGGTTTCATAATCTTCTTTCAAATTTCTGCAAAGTTCCCAGACATCTGCTCTGACTGATTCCATATCGATTAGAATCAGATTGGGCTTTTCAGATGCCGCGGTTTCGAGAACATTGTCATTTTCATCAGTTGTTGCTGGTGCAAAACCCTCGTCATCCAATAAATTTGAGATTGAATCCGGGGTTTCCGGGTGCGATTCAATGATGAGTATTTTTCCCTTATCCATATTGCTTCCTCTTAGCTTAATCCTTAGGGGGTTTTGTTAATTAGAAACACATTCAACCTCGCACCGAGAGAGATGCAGTGCCATTCTATTAAAGCCCTTCACCCAACCATCAACGTCACAAGATTAGAGCTGTCGGTCCAATTCCCGATGCGAGGTTAATTTTAATGATACAAATTTGATCATCAACCATCAAAAGACACGAAAACATTTTGCAAAAGTTATGCCAATACTGCAAGATTGCAATATTTGTGAATGTGTATCATTATATAAGGATCAAAAATAAGAGAAAAGTATAGTAACCTTTTTAAATTACAATATATTATCATGATAAAGATGCTGTAACTCTCATAAATATTTGACAATATAAATACTATAAAAATTGCGAATCATTTCTACTCTGATGGTGCTTTGTCACATTTTATTTACAAACTGGTCAAAAATTAACCACCGTTCACAGGCGTCTGTGTGATTCAGATCGGTACATAGATAAATTATTACTGGTATATATAAATAATTACGACAAGACCTTTTTGTAAGATAGTCGTAACTGATTTTGTCATAACTGTATTATTGATCAATATATGCTCAATACACATAAAAATATTAAAGTAATGCATAATTTAAACAATTGTAACAAAATGAAACACCAGGATTGCTAAAGTGTGTCGTTCTGGTAAAGTGACAAAAATCAACTCACTGGTTTAAATCAAGTCAGTTATATTATGTCTAAAAATTACTAATTGTTCTGTGATAGAAATCACAATTGTGATTAAATAGTAACATTTTGATAAAAAAAGTCTAAATGACGATTCTCATACATGTTCCTTCGCCAATCCTGGTTTCTTTGATCAACAACTTTCCGTGGTGATATTCTTCCACTATTCGCTTAGATAAGTTCAATCCAAGTCCCCAACCTCTTTTCTTTGTGCTAAACCCAGGGCGAAATATTCGTCTTCGATCCTGCAGGTAAATTCCTTTCCCGTTATCCCTGATATCAATATAAATTTTCGATGATTTTTCATCGAGTTTTCCTGTTGAAATTTCAATAATGCCTTTTTCCTTTGTAATTGCATCAAGGGAATTTTTAATTAGATTCTCAATTACCCATTCGAATAGATCTTTGTTTATAGGAACATTGTGCGATTCATTGTAATTTTCGATGATGTCTACTTTCTTCCCCATTTGTGGCACACGGCGCTTGAAATATTTGACAACTTCCGAAAGGATCGGTGCAATGTTTTGTTTCTTTAATTCGGCTTTTGAGCCGATTTGCGAAAACCGAGCAGCAACTTTATACAGTCGCTTGATGTCGTTTTCCATCTCCGGGAGTATATTTCGGAAGTTTTCTTTTGAAAAATCAGATTTCATCAATTCGGTCCAGCCCATTAACGAGGATAAAGGCGTTCCAAGTTGATGAGCGGTTTCTTTTGCCATACCGACCCAAATAAACTGCTGCTCGCTTTTTTTAATGCTGCTGAATCCCAGAAAAAAGATGAGAATGAACAGACCGGCAGCGCCAATTTCCACATATGGCAGCCAGATCAATTGCGTGATAAGATTGGAGTCACCGTAATATAAATAACCGAGAATCGGATCACCTCTGTGCGGAAATGGATTTTTAATGGGAATCGGATCAAAATCTTTTTCCATCTTCGCGAGAATGTCCCTTACCTTCCGAATTGCTTCCGGCGAACGATCGGTGGGATCCACTTCAATACCTTCCCAGTAGCTGGGATTTTTATCTTTATCCGTATTAATCACCGGAAAATTCGTTTTCTTAATGACCTGCTCGAAGATAAAATTCAGATATTCTATATTATCCTCGGCGATTGCCTTTGAATTCAAATTTGCATAGAATTCCAGAATATTTCTCGATTGGTCCCGTAGCTTTTGTACGATCGACTGTGTATAAAACATCAAGATAACGATCAACACGATACCGAGAAAAAATACCAGTGTTTTAAATCTGTCCGATATTCGGTAAAGTCCACCCTGCATAATTACTCCTGCTATTAATATTTTTATTCCGTGTTTTAAAATATAGATATTTGAATATAAAAACAACCGAAAAATAATGCAACTGCTGAAAATAGGCAAGCTAAATTAAGCTTGACTTTTTCATTATATTTTTTTATTCTATACCGTCATGAAACGGGTACTTATCATAAGTTATTACTGGCAGCCAGCCGGAGGACCGGGATCACAGCGCATCGTGAAATTCTCCAAGTATCTGCAGCGGTTTGGCTGGGAACCTCTGATACTAACAGTACAAAATGGTGAATTTCCATATATTGATAATTCTTTGAGCAGGGATGTACCGGAACAGCTTAAAATTAATCGCACGAGGAGTATTGAACCGTTTCGATTGTATAAAAAATTAACGAATCGAACCGATAAAGACTCGCTGCCAGTTGGCTTGTTAACGATGAAACAAAAAAGCATTACGGGAAAGTTGACTGCCTGGATTCGTGCCAATTTGTTCGTCCCTGATGCACGGATCGGATGGATTCCATTCGCCGTAAGAGCAGGAATGGATATCATCAGAGAACAGAAAATTGATTGTATTTTCACCTCATCGCCACCGCATTCGCTGCAATTATGCGGACAGATTTTGAAAAAGCGCACTGGCATTCCTTGGGTTGCAGATTTGCGGGATCCGTGGACCGGAATCCGGTATTATAAAACCACCAGCCGCGGAAAACTGGTGCAGGCAATCGATGAATGGTTTGAAAAAGCGGTTCTTAAGCAGGCAGATCGAATTGTCACGGTCAGCGAGTCGCTTGTCAGCGAATTCGCGACCAGAATTGAAGATGAATCAACCGATAAGTTTTTAGTTCTGCCAAATGGTTACGACGAAGATGATTTCAAAGATATTGAATCCGAAACCACCGATAAATTTACACTATTGCACAGTGGTAATCTGTCAGCACAGCAGAATCCCTGCATTTTATTCAAGAGCCTGAGGCGACTCATCGAAAACAAACCTGGATTTGGTGAAAATTTGCTGCTAAAGTTCATTGGAAGAATTCACCCGGAGGTCGCGGAGTCATTACATACTTTCGGGCTGGAACGCTATATTTCGATTCAGAGTTTCATTCCGCATGAAGATATAATTAAAGAAATGGTGAATGCTTCTGTACTGTTGATGGTCGTCCCGGATATCGCTGAAAATGCGGGAATCGTCACCGGAAAACTGTTCGAGTATATCGGGAGTGGCAAGCCTGTGTTGGTCATCGGTCCGCCGGAGGGCGACGCCGGGAGAATCATTTCTCAGGCAGGTAATAGCAAAATTTGTAATTATGAAGACGAACAATCGTGTATTGATTTTCTTATTTCAATGTATGAAACGTGGATGTCCGGTAATGTACCGGAAAACAGTGCACAGTTCCGCGAGCCGTTTTCTCGCGAAAATTTAACCCGGAAATTAGCTGACGTGTTTGATTCAGTTATCGAGGATAAAAGAAAATAGCAATGCCAAATAAATTTCAAAAAACCATTTTCATGCTGCGTAAGTTTCATAAGGACATTACCCGTGATCGCGAGATTTATAAAATCAGCGATGACCTCCATTCGGACATATTGGGAGAATATTATTTTATAATGACCGAAGACCAGATGTTAGCCGGTCACAGTCAGCAATACCATTTCGATGCAGATGGCATTCCGATTATTCCGGCATATATCGATGTGGCTGAGCAAAGGTTGTTGTATTATCCCATTTCCATCGGGCAATACGGATTAGCGATTTGGCATACATTTCTTCGCACAGATTCGGCAAATGACCGAGAACGTTTTCTGAAAATAGCAGATTGGTTCGTGGATAATGCAATTCGCGATAATAAACTGGGTGCCTATTGGTTGACTAATGTCGATAAACCGGCATACCGTATCAAAGGTCCATGGAAATCGGCTTTTTCGCAGGCGCGGGCGATTAATATATGTATGCGGGCGTACCAACTGACAGGTGATAAAAAGTATGAAAAAATCTCGGAGCTGGCATTGCA
>WJJN01000761.1 GCA_014729735.1 Candidatus Zhuqueibacterota bacterium | reverse complement strand
CCGGCGGTCGGCGCCTCCACGTGTGCATCCGGGAGCCAGGTATGAAACGGGAACATGGGCACTTTGATCGCAAACGCCAGCGCAAACGCTGCGAACAGCCATAGCTGGGTTTGCACCGGAATATTCAACTGAAATAATTTTTCGAATTCAAATGCAAAACTGCCAAACTGTTCTTTGGCTAAAATTGCCAGATAGATGATTCCGGCAAGCATCATCAGGGAGCCGACCACGGTGAAAAGTACGAATTTAATGGTGGCGTAAATGCGTCGTGCGCCGCCCCAGATGCCGATCAGGAAGAACATCGGGATGAGCATCAGTTCCCAGAAAATGTAGAAAATGAACAGATTCAGTGCTACGAATGCGCCGAGCATGGTGGCTTCCAGAAAAAGTAGCCAGATATAATATTCTTTCTTTCTTTTCTCGATATATTTGAATGAGCTAAGCACCGTGAACGGCATCATGATCGTGGTGAGCATAAACAGCAGGATCGATATCCCGTCGATGCCCACATGATAGTGCAGATCGAATTGCGGGACCCAGGCAACCTTTTCGACAAACTGGAACTGCGACATCCCATTTTGGAAGCCGAGCAGCATATAAATCGAGACGAACATGGCGATGCTTGTGATGATCAGCGACAGCCAGCCGAATACGGATGCTGATCCTTTTTCTTTCAAAGATTCCCGATCGGGAATGAACATCAATATTATCGCGCCCAGTGCCGGGATTAAAACTGTCCAGGAAATTATGCCCATGAATTCACTCCAAGTCTATTTTTTCGAAACTGTTCGAAAATTCACTTTAATAAATATAAAAAGCCAGCGCGACTGCCAGCGCCGCACCAAAAATAATATATATTCCGTATGCCTGAATATTTCCGGTCTGCAGATATGAAAACACCTGCGATACCTGACGCCAGCCTCTTGCAGAGCCATTCGCGGCGCCGTCAATTAATTTCTTGTCGGATATATTCAAAAAGACTTTCGTGGCAAGGAATTTTATCGGATTAACGATTAATTTGTCATATATTTCATCAACAAAATATTTATTCCATAATAATTTTGGAATACCTGAGTACCGCGCCGGATCGGGCAGTTCTTTTTTGACTTCCCGGAAAAGGCGCGAGGCTGTGAACCAGCCGATCACAGCGATGACAACAGACAGGATCATCAATGAATATTCGACCGAATGGCTGTAATGATGCAGCTCCACGTGTCCGTATTTCGATACTGCAGGCTCCAGATAATGATGGAAGAAATTCGGGATCAAGCCACCGGACAGAAGCTTGGGAATGCCTATCCAGCCACCAATGAGTGAAAGCACGCCGAGAATTATCAGCGGAGCCGTCATTGTTGAAGGCGATTCGTGTAAATGATGCTCCTGCTCTGGCGTTCCCCGGAATTTGCCGAAAAAGGTGAGATACACAAGCCGGAACATATAAAACGCAGTACAAAGTGCGGCAATGGCGCCAATCGCCCAAACTATTTTGCTGCCATGATCAGACGCAAATACATTCCAAAGAATTTCATCTTTTGAAAAGAAACCTGCAAACGGCGGAATACCGGCAATTGCCAGCGTCGCCAGCAGGAAGGTAATGTAAGTCGTGGGCATGTACTTTTTCAAGCCACCCATGAAACGAATGTCCTGCTCGCCGCCCATGGCGTGAATAACGCTTCCTGAGCCGAGAAAGAGGCACGCTTTGAAGAATGCGTGGGTCATCAAATGAAAAATAGCAATGACGAATGCACCGGCACCGGCAGCCATGAACATAAATCCCAACTGGCTAACGGTAGAATATGCCAGCACCTTTTTGATATCATTCTGATAGATCGCAATGGTCGCGGAAAAGATCGCTGTAAGGGCTCCAATCCACAACACGACATTCAGTGCAACCGGCGCTGCGAGATAAAGACCGTGAAAACGGCATAGCATGTAAACCCCGGCAGTGACCATCGTTGCGGCATGAATGAGTGCCGAAACAGGCGTGGGACCTGCCATGGCATCAGGTAGCCACACGTATAGCGGTATTTGCGCCGATTTACCTGTCGCACCGATAAACAAACAGATTCCGGCGACGTTTGTCCAGAAAAATGTCATCGAATTGTTATGATGAAAAAATTCATTGACTTCTGAAATGGTGAGCGAGCCGACATTGGCAAAAATCAGGAACATGCCCAGCAAAAAGCCGAAGTCACCTATACGGTTCACGATAAATGCCTTCTTGCCTGCAATTGCTTTCTCTTCTTCTTTATACCAGAAGCCGATCAGCAGATAGCTGCACAGACCAACGCCTTCCCAACCAACGAACATCACCGGCATGGAATCGCCCAGGATCAGCAGCAACATGGCAAATACGAACAGATTCAAATATGAAAAATAGCGAACGCTGGATTCATCGCCGTGGATGTAGCCGATGGAATAGAAATGAATGACCGAGCTGACACCTGTTACCACGAGCAGCATCACTGCGGACAGATGATCGATTACAAAGCTCAGATTCAACTGAAGCCCGCCTACGCTTAACCATTCATAAGGCGTAAAGGAGAGGGAATCAATTCCGCTCATTTTGACGAAAACCGCATATAACGATAATAAGAACGAGCTGCCGACAGCGCTGAATGCCAGAATACCGGCGAATTTTTCTCCCCATATTTCCTTTTTGCGGTAGGCATTAGTGGCTGCCACCGTTCCGTTCAAAAAAGCTCCGATTAAAGGCAAAATTATGATCAATAATATAAGGCTGCTCTCCATAGAAAATTAGCCCCTTTCTGCTGTATATGTTTCGACGCTAATTGTGCCGGTTCGTTTAAACAGGTGGACGATAATCGCTATGCCGACTGCTACTTCACAGGCTGCAACCACAAAAATCATCAGCGACAGGATTTGCCCGTCATGATTTTGGTGCAGACGGGAAAAATAGATAAAACTCAAATTAACGGCATTGAGCATCAATTCCACTCCCATCAGCATGTGCAGTAGCGTTCTCCGAAAAAGCACGGTCATCCCGCCCAGTGTAAACAGTAGCAAAACGACGGCAATTGTGTATATTCCACCGCTCCCGATTATAAAGTCAGTAAAAGGGTTATTCATTCGATTTACCTTTCCAATCCAGTTGAACAATGGCAATAACTGCCACGATAGCAGCGAATAGCAGTGTTGAAACAAATTCAAATGCAAACAGATATTTCGTTAACAGTTCTTTTGAAAATATTTTGATCCCACCGAACGCTTCCGGCGCATTGGGACTCACCAATGAAGGATTTAATGTGGCGAAAAAAGCACCATCGGATTTGATGACCATTGAAAGCTTGAATATGAAATAGAAAACTGCAAATAGCAGAAGCGGTGCGCCAAACCAAAAAAATTTCGAAAATGGCTTTGCATAATCCTCGCTTTTGATGTCCAGTAGCATGATAAAATAGACGATCAGCACCATCACCGCGCCGGCATATATGATAACCTGGAACACGGCGATAGTGTGCGCGTGGAGCTGCGCGTACATTGCAGCGAGCGCGAGCATGGTTGTTAGCAGTCCCATTGCTCCGCGAATCGGATGTTTTGCGCCCACGAGAATGACACCGCCTGCAATCGAAACGATCCCGAAAAAAATATACATGATAACGTTAAAATCCATCGCAATTCCTTTTATTTTTCAAAAGTGCTGATAACGTTCACATGGTTTACGGATTATAGCCGTGCACCACATCATCACTCACAGTTTTATGCCAGGTTAAAAGCTTTTCTTTATCATAGACCATTCTGAATCGGTCATATTCGACAAGATCATTTGTAACTTCGAGCATTCGTATGGCATCCACCGGACATGCTTCCACACAAAATCCGCAAAAGATGCAACGGCTCATGTCGATCTCAAAGTCTTCAGGTGCTTTTTGGATTAGCGGATCATCTGTTTCTTTCGCGACTATCGCAATACACGTTGCCGGACAGTTCGTTGCACACATTTTACATGCAACGCAGCGAGGCGAGCCATCGGATCGCTGTACCAGCACATGCCTGCCTCGGTTGTTTTGGGAATAGTCAGGTCTCATTTCTTCAGGATAAAGAATAACAACTCCACCCTTTCGAAAAGTGAGCCATTTCCACATATTCCTGAAGAAATGTTTGGAAGTGATAAGAATCCCTCTTCCGATTTCTTTTATATAAATCCGGTCCAAAAACGACATCTTCTTTTTGTCATAATATTCCATATCCGGCAAGCCGGGTATTTGATAACTCATATTAAAAGCCTCCTAAAGCCACGATAATGATGGTAACCACAAGATTGAGTATTGCAAGGGGAAGTAAATATTTCCATCCCAATTTCATCAACTGGTCGTAACGAAATCTCGGCAGACTCCAGCGCATTTGCTGCAAGAGCCAGCAGAAGAAAAATACTTTAAATGTAAATG
>WJJN01000134.1 GCA_014729735.1 Candidatus Zhuqueibacterota bacterium | reverse complement strand
TTTCGACAAATCACGCAGCAGGTTTTTTATTTCCATCCGTTTACTGTCATTGCTCGTGGGGCAGTTATTGTCGAACAGCGGATAATCCTGCTGATCGGCATATTGCTTTATTTTTTTCTCCCAGAGATAGCTCAACGGTCGGATGATATAAAATAGTCCCTTGAAAAATTCCTGCTTCGGCATCATGGTGCTGATTTCCCTCCCGTAAAACATATTGATCAGTAGTGTTTCAACAATATCATCTTTGTGATGTCCCAGTGCTATCTTTTTGCAGCCGTACTCTTTGGCTAGTTCAAACAGCCGTTTTCTTCGAAGTCGAGAGCACATGAAACAGGGATTATGTCGATTATGTTCCGAATGCGCGAGCTTGCCGATTTCCGTCTTTTCTATATAATGCTCGATGTCCAGATTTTTCAGATACGTTTTTAATTTCTCGAGATCGCCATCGTTCTGTTTGAATCCCATATCCAGATGAACTGCTATTATCGATATATCATCGGGAATGTAAATTTTGCGCCCGTTGAGTAAAGAGAGCAGCACATATGAATCTGCGCCACCGGATAATGCTACAAGTATGCGATCACCGGGCTGGATCATCTCATAGTCGTTGGCAGCCAGTTCCAAATTTTTTCGGAGAAACTCGTGCAGTTGATTCTTGTGTCGTTTCATAGATCATTCATCTTTTTGAATAATAAGTATAGATGAGAAGATAAAATATCAGATGTTTAAAATCAAGGAAAGTTTTATTTGATTTGTAACATAAATTTTTTTATATTGTAGCTTCATTCACCAAAATTTATTTGACACAGAAAACGGAGACCTGATATGTCGATTCTTCTCATTATCGTTGGATTTATCCTGATCATTCTCGGAATTGTTGGCTGCATTTTTCCTGCGATCCCCGGACCGCCGCTGAGCTATCTCGCGCTGATTTTATTGCAGCTCGCGAAACAAGGTGCTGCATTCACCACAAACGAATTGATATTCTGGGCAATAGTAACGGTCGTCGTCACGGTGCTGGATTATGTTGTACCAGTCGCCGGCGCCCGAAAATACGGCGCTACAAAATCAGGTGTGTGGGGCTCGGTTATAGGAATGCTCATCGGAATCATTTTCTTTCCGCCGTTCGGCATGCTGGTGGGAGCGTTTCTGGGAGCCGTTGCCGGCGAGATATTTATCGGTAAAAAAAGCCCAGATGCGTTAAAAGCGGGCTGGGGCGTGTTTATCGGAACGATGTTTGGCGTTGCCATCAAACTTGCCGCATCTGGGGTAATGAGCTTTTACTTCATAAAAGAGATGTTCTAAAATGCATCTTCGACTTCTTTTTTCTTGTTTTTGCGCAACGCAAAATATGCCAGCAATATCACGACGATAATGAGGGCGATAACGAGCCAGGTTTCCCAGGCTAAAAATAGGGAGGAATCCTCATCCGCATCAACAGTGTCGGTTTGAGGAACCGCTTCAGTCGACGGCTCATCGCTTCCCGGAGTTTCCGTACCCGATTCGCCGCCATCGAATTCGCTCATGATCGTTTCGTGCATTTCGGCTGTTTGTTGCCGTAACTGGTTTTGCAATACTAACAGACTATCCAGCTTGTTAGTCAGCATTTCAATCTCCTGGTTCGATTTACTCACAGAATCATTCAGATGGGCAACTTTATAGGAAAAATACCAGAATGCCAGCAAAATGATAATAATTACAATTAGTGTTTCGATAGACAATGTAAATAATGTCTTGTTGCGGGCAAACCAACCTTCTTTTTTCTTCCTGCCTCGATTTGTGGTTTTAGATTTTTTCGCGGCTTCTTTTTTCTTGTCGTCCTTTTCATTCATTTTATTTTTCTCCGATTTATTTGTTTTTATGATTGAATTTTAAAATTTACTTAAATTTACTAAAAAACTTGTCTGTTGTCAAGTAAATTTCAAAAAAATCAAGTCTTTTATTTGTATGCTTCCGTCGAATTGGAGGAACTTTACATCTCTATTTCGTTTTAATTCTATATGAAGAAAAACAAAGTGCTTTGCATCTAATTTGTTAAATGGAAAGCAGACTTTTCAATTCGATTTGGAGGAGATCCGGCATGTTTCAGAGTAAAACTTATTTATACTTATTATTATTAACGGTCAGTATTGCATTTTCAGTTCATGCACAAACCGGCTTTTTTGATATGGATATTCTGGATGTCGAGGCAAAATTGTCGGTGGATAAAGCGCATCCGGGCAAGATTATGAAAATTGCGGTCATTGCGGATATCGATCCTGAGTTTCATATCAATGCCCATAAGCCATCCGAGGAATATCTGATTCCCACAATTTTAAAATTCGATCCTGTCGATAAAATTTCATTTGGGAAGATAGAATATCCGGAAGAGGAGATGGTGAAGTTTCCGTTCGCGGACGAACCCATTGCTGTTTACGAAGGGCAGACTGTTATTCGCAGCGAAATTATCCTCGCCGGCGATATCGAGCCAGGCACGATACAGATTTCCGGCACTTTGAGTTATCAAGCGTGCAATGACGAGAATTGTTTTGCTCCTGCAGAAGAGAAATTTTCCATCCCTGTCGAAGTTGTCGATGAAGATGAATCGGTGCTGCAAATCAATCAGGATTTATTCGCCGCTGCTGAGGAAATTGTTGTTGAAGAAGATGAACCTGCGGAGCAAGCTGCCGTCAGTTTTACGACCGATGAATTAAGAGCGAAAGAGATCATCGAAAAAGGATTGCCGTACGCTCTGGTTGCATTTTTCATTTTCGGATTGGCGCTCAATTTAACTCCCTGCGTTTACCCGGTAATACCGCTGACAGTGGGATATTTTGGAGGACAGTCCAGGCAGCAAAAGGGATCCACATTTTTGATCTCCGTAACGTACGTCATCGGGATAGCTCTGATTTTTGCGCTGCTGGGACTCGTTTCCGGACTGGCAGGAAAGCAGTGGGGCTTCTTATTTCAAAATCCGTGGTTCGTGGTAATTATCGCCACGATAATTCTTTCAATGGCTGCCAGTATGTTCGGCGCATTCGAAATCGCAGTACCGGAATGGATGACGGCGAAATTAGGAAAATCAAGAGAGGGAGTTGCCGGTGCGTTGATTATGGGCTTGACTGTCGGCGTGGTGATCGCTCCCTGTGCCGCGGGGATTATCATCGGGCTTGTCGGTTTGGTGGCGAAATTGGGGATCGTTGCCAAAGGTACGCTTCTGTTCTTTATCATGGGACTCGGTCTTGGATTACCGTATTTGATTCTCGCCAACTTTTCCAGTTTGATGAACAAACTGCCGCAATCAGGCATGTGGATGGTCTGGATACGCAAGCTGTTCGGTGTTCTGTTGATCGGTGTCGCTCTATATTTTCTCTTGCCGCAAGTGAAGCATATTTATGACAAACAAAGCTTCTTTTTCGGAGTTCTCGCGATCTTCGGCGGTTTGCTGCTGGGATTTCTGGATCACGAACCCGGTTATACCAAATGCTTCAAAATAGGCAGGGCGATATTCGGAATTCTGGTCATCATTTTGGGAATCTCGCTCACGAATAATGCCATTCAATCCGAACCACCATCGATCGGCTGGATCGAATATGAAGACGAGCAAATCGAAGATTTTATGCAGGAGGGCAAGCCTGTGTTTATCGATTTTTACGCGGACTGGTGCGCTCCCTGCAAGCAAATGGACCGCGAAACATTCGAACATCCGGCAATCACCGGAAAGGCAAAAGAGTTTACCATGCTTAAAGTCGATTGTACTGCACCGGATGATGATATCCGGAATTTCATGAATAATTTCGAGGTGACCGGTATGCCGACCTACATTTTTCTGACAGACGATGGGACAGAATTGAAAGAATTGCGAGAGGTCGGCTACGTTGAGTGGGATGTATTTTTAGAAAAGATGGAGAAAACAATAGCGGCTTCGGAAAATGGAAAT
>WJJN01000760.1 GCA_014729735.1 Candidatus Zhuqueibacterota bacterium | reverse complement strand
TATTTACGGCATGTTTTATCCGAATATCGGGAATATTACAGCATTGCGCCATGTCATTTCACCCAGTATCTCTTTTAATTACAGTCCTGATTTTTCCGAACCGGGCTGGGGCAATGTCGATGTGTTCGAAGATTCGCTGGGAGTAGAGCGGAAATATTCCCGGACTCTGGCAAGTGTGTCGTCATTTGCCGGCGCGCAGCGGAGAATCAGTTTCAGTGTGCGTAATTTATTTCAAATGAAAACCGGGAAAGATGATAAAGAAAAGAAATTCGATCTGTTCAGTATCAATTCGAGCACCAGTTATGATTTTGAGCGGGAACAATTTAAACTATCCGCGTTAAGATCGTCCTTTCGTTCGAGCTTTGTAAAAAATCTGAATTTTAATATGAATATGACCCATGATTTTTATAAATACGATTCCGAGCTGGGTCAGCGAGTGAACAAGTTACTGATTTTTGATAGTGAAAAAGACTGGTGGAAAAGAACTCCGCTCCGGATGACAAATTTCAGTATTTCAACTTCGATCCGGCTGCAGGGCAAACGCAGCGGACAGACAACTCCCGATCCGCAAGAAGATGAAAACGTTCTGGTGAATGAAATGGGCGAAATCGTTACCGAGGATGAATATTATGATGAATTGTACCGGGCATCCGGAAGCCGCTTCGAGGAACCGGCAGCATTTTCAGGGCTGGATATTCCGTGGAAAGCGAATATCGCACTGGAATATAATCTGAGTAAATTTGATCCCCGCAATCAGCAAAAAACGTTTTATCTGAATTTGTCCGGTGTGGAAATCCAGTTGACGGAGAACTGGAAAATACGTTATAATGCCCGTTATGACATCGAAAAGAAGCAACTGATCAATCATTCCTTTACATTTTTTCGGGACATGCATTGCTGGGAAGCCCGCTTCATCTGGCGACCTTCAGGCATTGGCGCACCTTATTTTTATTTCAAGATCAACGTGAAATCCCAGCAATTGCGAGACCTGAAATGGGAAAAACGCGGCGGACGAAGAAGTGTTTTTGGATATTAAAAGACTTTGTGATTTTTAACGTTCTTATTTATCGATGAATAAATCGTGAGTATTTCTTCTTTTCCGTCCGGGTTTCTTAAAATCTTTCTCCGGGGCATCGATGACTAGCACCCAATCATTCCCGCGGGCTGTATCACCTGGCGGATCGAAAGACATTATTCCCTGCGCCGTCACTTTGCCGGAAAATTCAGACTCCCCGGTGCGTGGATTATACCACCAGCAATTTACCTGATCAGACGGAAGATGTTCGGAATCGATGAGAACTTTCTTGCCGGTAGGTATGTAAATCATGGCATAACCATCACCGGAACACGCGACCAGTCTTCCCGTGGGATCGTAGGGGTTTTCCGCCAGCAATTTCTCATTTGGCATGCGGCTTGAAAATGGTCTGGACAGGATGAGATTTTTCAGGTATTGCATCTGGAACGCGCCGTCTTCATCAAGCGCCTCGTGCCATTCTTTATGGACCGTATCTGTCAGCGGCGGATGTGGATTTCCCTTTTTATACATCTGCCAGACCGGATGGCAGCCATATGTGTGCCCGGCAGTTCCCGAAAAGACGGACCAGTACGCTACCTGCCGTGCATCGAAATCATCGAAATAGCCGTTGCTGGCATCCCTCCAGTCGTAATTGATGGGCAGCAGCTCGTACGCTGGTTCGCTGTTCAACGTCGGCTTTGGATTGGCAAGAGTCCAGTCTTTATATGCCTCGAAATACGCTCGTTCATTATCACGCTTTTCATGATAGGATCCCCAGGTATGCATATCTATAAACGAATCTTCATGAAACCAGACCGATGACGAGCGGTAGCAGTGATATGTCATGAAAGTCGTTTTATAATTTGCTGTGTGATCAAAATCATTCTCACCGTTAACTGCATCGGTAATTCCCTCAGCCATTGCCCGCCAGATATCCACCCCATTGACGCGTTCGTCCGGCAGACGATCACCGCCAAGAATCCAGATGATATGATCGTTCAAATGCTTGTTACGGTTTCCGATAAACCAGCCGTAATTATAGCCTTGTTCCGGATTTAGAATGTCTGGCTCACGAAATCGAGGTGTAACATATTCTCCCCAGCACGGCAGCAGCCCGACGATCAAATCCAGTTCCGCCGCCTCCTGCACGATCCACTCCACGTGATCCCAATAATCATACGCCTGCGCATCATCCGGATTTTTGCCCTCTGTTGTATCCGGGCGAGTGATATCTTCATCGAGAAGCGGGAAATCGCCATACGCGTTGGGAGTCTCGAACGCTTCTAATTCATACAATACTACCGCCTGAATGACGTTAAAGCCTTTTTTAGCGCGGTTCCTTAAATAGAATTGTGCTTCCTCGCGATCCAGCCGGTGAAACAACTCCCAAGCCGTATCACCGAGCCAGAAAAATGCTTGTCCATCCGATGTTTCCAGGTAGCGATTATTTGATGTGACTTTGATTGGCTGCGCATGGATTGTGACTGAGGAAAAGATAATAAAAAACAGGATCAGGTATTTTATTTTCATAGTCGAAGTCCTATTTTGGGAATTTTTCTCAACATAATATATAAATATGATTTGAAAAAAGCAATATTCAACTAGCCCCTGTTATCATTAAACAGATTGAATTTTATCAAAATACTTTTTGTTAAAGTACAGTTTCCTGATTCGATACAAAATTTATTACATAATTGAGTATTTACTTGATTTTAAGAGTAAAAGGATTATATTAATTGAAATGAATTCCCATATTCAATTTCGGAGCGAGTATTATGCCACCAGAAAATATCATGCTTGCCTT
>WJJN01000759.1 GCA_014729735.1 Candidatus Zhuqueibacterota bacterium | reverse complement strand
TTCTCTACTGATAAATAAACCGAAGTGTTTGTTCCCTGTTCGACAGTATCTTTTGGAGCAGTAACCGAAACGATATTTATAACAGGAGGTGTTTGAACCAGTATCGTATCCGTAACGCCCACTGCCGTATCCTGCAGGGTTGTCGTACCACTAACCAGACCACTAATTCTTCCGTCTACAATTACCCCTCCCGGAGGTGCATTATTCGCTACATCGACCCTGAAGTCCAGAGTTTTCGATTGTTGTGGTAAAAGTGTGCCGACGCTGTCCCAGGAAACATCGAAATAACTGTCTAATTTCGTTCCTGTGGTGGATCGGAATTTTAAATCCGCAGAAAAATCAGTCACCTCATTCGTACTCACATTTTGAACGAGAAACGAAATCTCCACACTGTCCTGTCCCTGACTTACCTTTTCAGTGACTATATTGATTTGACGTGCCCGGATTGCAGACAAAATAATAGCTGTATCCGCATATGCAATTCCATTTATACTTGAGGCAGAAATAAAGGCGGTCCCTCCATTTGTACCAGCTTGTATCTCAAAAGTTATTTGCCCATCCAGATCTGATTTTACCTGGTGCCCGGGAATAATTGAATCCTGATCCACGTAAAGCGTTCCAAAACTTGTTCCCAAACTTTTTGGTGATACGGTAATTGTGAACAGCTCATTCGGTAATATTTTATTTCCATATCTATCAAAAATAGTATCCGAAGTCACCCTCGTCAAATCAGTGCCATTTGCCGTTAATTCATTTAAATTTGGTAAGATATTAAATTCTTTCATAGGTGCGCCCGGAGCAATATAAATATTGCCAGTGGAATCATCTGCAACAGCACCAAATGTACCATAAATTTTCACCGTATCCGGTGCATAATGTGGCGCAAATGTGAATTTATTACTGTTCAAATTGATAACCGTATCTTTTGTTAGTACTGTCCAGTCGACAGTGACTGTATCCAAATAATTACCCCGTGAATCGTATGCCGATGCATATAGCACAAGCGACTCATCCACAGTCATACTGTAATCATTTAACTCCGTTGCCGATGGACCAGTACTCGTTGTTAATTTTATGGAGTTGATCCCGGATATGGTAATAGTTCCGGTGGTATCGGGGTCAACTCCGCTTTTAGATACATATATTTTTCCGCTCGTTTCTCCGGTTAGCGGATTGAAATCAATGCTCGAACCGTTTATCGGGCCGGCGAAATCGAGGTCGCCGGTATTATTCCATGTTCCCTCCACATCCGAAATATAATTATCATAATCATCATAACCCGCGGAATATAGTGTAAGTGTTTCATCGATATACAAAAGCGTATCCAGATTACTGATTATTTGCCCACCATCGTTACTGCCGGTTCGAATTTTCAAGTTGTCCAGAGGACCCGGAGTTACATCAATTGCCTCTGTAGCATCATCTGTTGCCGTGCTGTGATCCGCTTTGATCCATCCGGTTCCGGTCATCGTTCCGGTAAAGGTTGTGGAAGTAACATTGGATGACGGATTAACAGTTCCGATCCCGTTTCCCACAATCCAGTTTACATTTTGATCTCCGAGGTAATTTTGATCTGTGTCATATCCCGCAGCATGCACGGTAAAGCTCTGACCTGCCTGAATTGAATTTGTCGTATATTCAATGCCATTTCCTCCGGCACCTGCCACTATTTTGACGTAACTCAAATTACCGCCATTCACTGTTATATCGCCGGTCTGGTAATCATTTGCCGTCGCGTGATTGGCGCTGATTCTACCTGTACCAATCTTCGTCGCGTTAAAAACAGTATTAACTGCCGGCGATGAGGAAAACTGACCGATATTGTTTGTAACACTCCACGTTACCGAAATATCGCCGGTATAATTTCCATCAGCATCATATCCTGCGGCATGGATCGTCAAGCTCTGATCCGTTGTCAACGACCGGGTTGTGAAGCCTGTTCCGGAACCGCTTTCTCCTTCCACAATTTTTACATTATACAACGAACCCGGCGATACGGTGATATTTCCGGTATTGTCCGTAACACTTGAGCCATTATCTATATTTACATTTCCGACACCGACTGTCGTTAAAGTAAGGACGGTTGAAGTTCCGGTTGTTACAGACAAATTTCCGATATTGCCCGATACGTTCCAATTCACACTCTGATCGCCCAGATAATTTCCCAATTCATCGTAGCCTGCGGCATACATTGAAATGGTTTGATCAGCAGTTCGTGAAATATCTCCTATCTCATTGCCTGAGCTATTCGGTGCATCTTCAATCCGTATGTAGCTCAAAGAACCGTTATTTATTACCAGCGGATTATATGTTCCTCTGTCGATATGCGTTTTCGCCTTTGTCTTGGTAAGGAAGATAACGCTATATGATCCGGAATTAGCATTTTTTATATTACCTACTTTAAATGAAACCGTCTTATTTGTGCCGACATCATTTCCCGTGCTATCTCTCCGTAAATGTATCGTATGGTCGATAACTTTAACCGAATCAAATCCGCCTGTCATTCCTGGCGAAATTGCCTGCGCCAGTTCCACATTACTTAAATTAAAAGACGACGGAAATTCAATGCTTATCCATCCGTCCCTCGGGATACCGACGTCGATGCCATTACCAGTAGGCGATGTTTTAATCTCAAAAGTATATATTGTTGTCGCACCAGCCTGGCTATTTCCAGGCGTAATACTGTTTATTGTCAATACTCCTTCAGCAGCAAATAAACTGCCTCCGCTCGTGAGAATGATCAAAGTTGCATAAAATACCCACAGAGGCTTTATTCTCATAATATACTCGCGTTGAAATCTCTAGATGCTTACCACAATTGTCAGAACGAATTTGAATTAATCACTTCGAAATATTTTGTTTAACCTGGATTTCCTGCTCCTGATTTATTACAACCTGTTCGTTGTCATTTCTTATTTCAATCCCGACTTTAAAATTATCTAAAGCTGAATCAGGATTTTTTACATTAGCAAATTTTATGCTTACTTTTTTGTTGGGTTCGATAACACTCCCGAGTCCGGTTCTTTTCAGGATAGCGCTTAAATTTGATACTGCAACCTGGAATCCTCCATTAATTGTTGTAGAACTCGCAATCGCAACATCGGATAGATCGAAGCCCTCAGGAAATTTTACAGTAATGGTTGCATTTGGTGTTATCTGTTGAGAAACTGAAAAAT
>WJJN01000758.1 GCA_014729735.1 Candidatus Zhuqueibacterota bacterium | reverse complement strand
TCAGAGATGGCGACCGTATGCTTCTGGGAAACATCGAGTACCGGTTATATGGTCCGAGGGGATTTCTGAGTCAGATCTGGTTTAGTGATGTAAACCTGATCCTGTTCGCAGATGCAGGTCTGGTATGGAACGCAGAAGATAAATCAGGCGCACTCAAATCGTTCGAAGATCTCGACTGGGAAGATTTGATGACAGATATCGGTATAGCTTTCTCAAATTACGAGGGTAATGTTCGGGTTTCATTAGCGAAGCAAATGCACGATAAAGAAAAACCGCTCGTGGTCACGTTTAGGATCCGGAGACCGTTTTAACGACGTTAAATTTTCTTGACACACAGATTTCCGAAACCCGGATTTCGGAAATCCTGTTTTTGTTCCTAAAATATGTTCAGGATTTCATTTAACTTAATTGAAAATTCGCTTGACATCTTGTTAAAAAATTATTTTATTAATCTGGGTAGATAATAAAATAAAAGAAAAAGGGACAGAGCCATGAAAATCCTGATTATAGGTGGAACCAGATTTCTTGGAAAATATTTGACCGAAGCATTATTAAAAGGCAACCAGGAAGTGACCCTTTTAAATCGCGGTACGCGAAGAGATACATTTCCATATACGAACGATGTTGAGTGGATTATTTGCGACCGGCATGATGAAGAAAAATTTAAAACATCCCTGGAAAACCGAACCTTCGATGTGGTGATCGATACCTGTGCTTATATGCCGGAAGATGTGGAGATGGTCGTGGAAACCTTGCGGGATCGCATTGGACGTTATATTTTTTGCAGCAGCATCGCGGTGGCGCTCAATAAAGGGCTGGATGACCGAATGAGGTTGCCGGTACGAAACCGACGATTGTTTCCTATTTCATCACAGAATTCTTATGCTCATAATAAGTCGTTAATTGAAGAATATTTAGTGGAACAGTTCGACAAAAACGGTTTCCCATTCATATCGTTGCGACCCGCAGAAATAAATGGTCCGGGAGAGATGCGTGAATGGTATTACATAGAGCGACTGAAAAATGCTCGTGAAAAAATCCTGATTCCCGGTCACGGACAAAATCTCGTGCAACCCGCTTATATCGATGACATTATTCAGGGCTTTCTGCTGGCAATCGTGAAAGATAAAGCCGTTGGCGAGTGTTATAACATCACCGGGGATGAGATTATCAGCTTAAATGATTATATCAAACTCATTGCCGAGGTGATGGGACAGAAAGTGCGCGTGGTGAATTTCCCACATGATCTATTCAAAGAACTTGTCAATACAAAGTACGAATTCCCGTATTGCTATCGATATTCATTTGTGATCGATATCAGCAAAATAAAAAATGAATTAGGTTATCAGCCGGAAGTCGGGATCAAGGAAGGTGTCCGGAAGACACTGGAAATGTGGAAAGAGGAGTATTCGAAGCGGGCAAATCCGTATAATCGCAGCGGTGAATATGAATTTATTAGTTACGATATCGAGGATTTTTTCATTTCTGTATGGGACAAAGTCATGGAAACTTCGCTGGAACGTGTGAAGCACGAACTGCTTGATAAGGGAATGTTAATCTGATTTTTGGTAAGAGTATTGTATTTACAGGTTTTTTGCTCTATGAATCGGTTCAAACTTTTTAGGAGGGAACAATATATGAAGTTTAAAGCCCTAGTTATTTTCATGGCATTGTTGATATTTACAATCGTAAATTTATATGCGTATGAAACTGCCGAAGAGCAGGAACAGACTTTTAAGCTGAAATCAGGGGGATCTTTGGTGTTAGTTGGCGATGAAGGAACGATAAAAGTGACTTCCTGGGACAGGGATGAGGTATATCTTAAAATGATCAAACGGGCACGAGGTCGCACGGAAAAAGAGGCTAAGCGGTTGTTGGAAGAAATCGAGGTCGAAATACAGCATGATGATGATCGGCTTGTGATCCGGCAAATACAGAGATCCGAAAACAATAATTTCACATTATTCGACCTGTTCGATCCAGATTTGTGGACAGGCAATGGTTACAGAGATATGAGAGTTGATTTTGAGCTGCGGGTTCCTGAGGAAATTGACATGCGTTTGGAAAATGACGAAGGGGATATGGATATAACCAAAGTCAGCGGCGATCTGGATATCGTCATCGATGAGGGCGATCTGAATATAAAAGATTGCAAATTGGGAATGACTAATATCGACATCGATGAGGGAGACCTGAACTGTTACAAAACGAGCTGCATTAACGATCGGTTTTCGATTTACACGGATGAAGGCGACATTTGGCTGGAAGAATGTGAGCTCAGCAAAGCCCGAATCGATTGCGATGAAGGTGATATTATTCTGAAAAAAGTGGTTTCACAATCCATGGAAATCAACACAGACGAAGGGGATGTCGATGCAGATGTTGCTATGTCCGGTGATGGACGTTATCGCTTCTATTCGGATGAAGGCGATATATTCATTTTTGTCGATCGTAATCCTGATATGCAAGTAAAGCTGGAAACAGAGGATGGCAGAATTCGAACGAACTTTGATCTGGATGTTATCGATCTGGAGGACGGCGAACGGGTGCGCGGCGAACTTGGGGGTGGACGTGCTTTTCTGGAAGTTTACACGGATGAAGGGAATGTGGAGTTGAATTACAGGTAATCCAGGGGAATTTTTAAAAAAGAAATGTATTGATTTAGATATTTTCTTTAATCAGGGTATTTCAAATGATGCGATATATATTAATTATTCTTCTCGTCGTCATATTGGTGACATTAAACACGATGCAATTGCCATCCAGTGACGAGGGATTGATCGTGGAGATTTCCGACATACGCCCGGAGCAGTATGTGATGAAAGGCTTCACACTGGACAGGGCGATGGAAGTGGAAATCGATGCTGTGACCGGAGTATTGCGCAGTCACGAAAAGCCTTTGTCATCGTGCTGGATGCTAAATTCAGAAACGCGCAGAATTATTTGGGAATGCGATTTCGAAGAAGGAGAGCTTTCCCCGCGCGGCAGAAAATTGTATATAAATCAACGGATTAATCTTCCGGCGGGTAATTACGAAGTCTATTACGCACTGAATCCGTCACCGGATAAGAAAATCCAGGGGATCGGGGATTTTATCAACTATTTATTGGGCGATTCCGACGATCCTTCTTTCAAGGAATGGGGGATCAAAATTAAGGCAACGGATGCCGGTGATGCCAGCGGATTTTATCACGCTTACTATCCTGTTAAGAAAAACGATGCCATAGTCAGCATGAAAGGCTTGCAGGATGATGAATCGGTGAAAGAGGGGTTTTCCATTTCAGAACCGCTGAAGGTGCGAATTTACGCCATCGGAGAAGGAATGCGAAAGCGCCGACAGATGTATGATTACGGGTGGATTGTCGATGCAAAATCGCGTAAGCGTGTATGGGAAATGACATATCGCAATACGGATCATGCTGGCGGCGCTAGAAAGAATCTGATGTTCGATGACATAATCAAGCTGCCAGCAGGCGATTATCTCGTTTATTTCATTACCGATGATTCACATTCTGCCCGACACTGGAATCAAATGCCGCCATACGATCCGCAGTATTGGGGAATCACTCTGTGGGCTATCGATAAGGGAAAGGGGAGAGTTGAAGTCCGGGATTTTGAAAAATTTCAAACCGAACCGATAATCGAATTGACTCATATCCGAAACGATCAAATGGAGATGGAAGGGGTGTATCTCGAAAAAGGCGGCTATTTCAATATCTACGCCATCGGGGAATACTCCCGCTCCCGAAGGAATTTCGTGGATCACGGGTGGATCATGCATGCGTATACGCGTGAGACAATCATGGAAATGAACTATAATAATACTCAGCATGCCGGCGGCGCCCGCAAAAACAGGGTATTTGATGACCGCATTTATCTGGATGCCGGTCCATATCTCGTCTTTTACGAAAGTGATGATTCCCATGCTTATAATCAGTGGAACGCTCGAAAACCATTTCAGCCGGAAAAATGGGGAATCACGATTTACCCGGCTGAACCGGACTTTTCCGTGCGGGATTTTCAGGAATATCAGGAATACCGGGATCGAAATATACTCGCGCAAATCATCGAGGTCGGGAATCACGAAAAGTTGAATGCGGACTTCTATTTATCAAGAAGGTCGGAAATCAGAATTTATGCCATCGGTGAAGGAGATCACTCCGAGATGTATGATTACGCCTGGATCGAAAATTCCCGGCGAAAAGTGGTTTGGGAAATGGAGTTTGATTATACGGAACATGCGGGCGGCGCAAAGAAAAACAGGCTGGTCAATGAAGTGATTCGGCTGGATAAAGGAACATATCGAGTTTTTTATAAAACAGATGATTCTCATTCATATAGACGATGGAATTCCAGTCCGCCAAGAGATCGGATTCATTGGGGAGTAACAATCATCAGGAATAACTAGAAAAAAGCATGAAAACAAAGGGGGATGTTTTCATGCTTTTTATTTGAAGAATTTATCCATGAATTTTTTCAAACCGCGGTCCGAATCAATGTCGTATTTGGGCAACCGGGTTGTATTTTGTTCTGCTTTTTCCTTCAATTGAAGGTAAATTAATCGGTTTTCGATTGCCACGGAAACCTGTGTCGCCAAAATTTCCAGCGTGTGAATTGTTTCATGCGATGGCAGCAGATTGTCCGCCGGATCATCTACCAGCAAAAATCCGATGATGCGATGATCTTTGCTGCGGATCGGTATCAATAATAGATCATACCACTGCCAGAAACGCTCGCCCTGTTCCCTGAGATTGAAATTATAATAAATTTCCTTGAAATCCCGTAACACCGCTTCTTCGGAATTGATGAAATAGGATTTTGCCTGTTTGTATTTTTTCTTGAAAAGTTGCTTGAATTCATTGACTGGGAATTTCAATTCTTTTAATTGAATTGTCTTGATGCGGTCATCGCATGCCAGTGCCTTGATCTCGAGTTTGCCACTCTTTTTGCTGATCAATCCCAACATCACGAGATTGAAATCCAGAGAAAATTTTATCGACCAGACTACTTCGTTCAGCATTTCAGTCAAATTAAGATGTAATTTGAAAATATTACTGGTAATCAACAATTGTTTTAAACGGCGGTTGCGTTTTTCGATTGTGGAAAAACGGTAGTGATTTTCGATTGCCATGGATGCGAGCGAGGCGAATAATTCCAGGTTGTAAAAAATTTCCCGGGTCGGCGAATGTTCGAAATCCGGATTATCGATAGAAATATATCCGAATGATTTCTCGTTTTTATCGACGAGATTCAAAATGATCATATCATTGGGATGCCAATAGTCTCGTTTAGGACGTGGCTGCGATCTGCGTTCGTATAAGCCACTGGATAAGGCATCCGGCGAGACTCGCAGGTTCTGATCGAAATACATTACTTTGATACGGTACTTTTCGCTGAATGCTCTTTCGATAATGTCCTGCGGTACTTCCATAATGCGTGTATCGCCGTTGGTATTTCCCAGATATCCAACCATTGCCTGTTTGACGAACACATTCCGGCGCCGGTCCAGCAGCGCCAGCGTTGCGCGCCTGAATCTGAACAACTGACACACGATTTTTGTGATTTTCTGCAGCAGATGATTCAACGAATCGTTATAACTTGAATTGATCAAATCCACCATTTCCCGAATCATTCGAGCCTGATCAAAAGAAATCTCTTTTGGTAAAGAATCATCTTCATGATTATCCGGGAAAATGAATTTGCCTTTATAACTGGAAATTTCATTGTCCCTGTTTCGAACCGGTGTTAGATGAATATCCACCGGTTTACGTCTGCCATACTTGGTTACGAATTGCGTTTTAAAATCATTGGAGCTGTAACCCATATCCAGCGATGAAAGCCATTGGTTGAATTCCGTTTCCTGCTCTTTTGGAATAATATCTCCAAGAGTCAATTCCATTAGCTCATCTTCGGTATATTCCGAAAAGCTTTCTATTTTTTTGTTTGCAGAAAGAAATTTTCCTCGGCGGTCGAGAATATAATAGACTTCATCGATTTCAGGAGCGTAATCTTCCCCGGAGGTGAACGTGGGTTGCGATTCCGGCATTACGGGAC
>WJJN01000757.1 GCA_014729735.1 Candidatus Zhuqueibacterota bacterium | reverse complement strand
CGATATGCTGTCAATACATCTCCGTCATCTTCTAAAACCACATCTTTGTCCAGTTTTAACAGCCATGCAACAGCCATAAAATCGCCGCCACTTGAAGCTGCGTTCACAACCGCGGGAATGAATATCCATGGCAACACAGACGTTGGTAGCACTGCCATCAAAATCAGACCAAGAATTGAGATAATGGTAAATGGCGCCAATGCATTCACAATCATCATATTTCGTTTATTTTGAAAATCAGGTGCTGCGGCATAGATAATCGGACCACGAATTCCGATCTTTGGTTTCGCTCCCACGCTGAAATAAAATACAGATGCGTGGATTAATTCATGTAAATACAGCACCAGCAGAACATCAAACATAATGAGAAAAATACTAAACCATCGTGGTGTATTTTCAAGCATAATATTTAAAAATACCTCTTTTTGGAATATAATATCAGGATGAAACCATTTGGCGATAAGCGCGAAAATCACAGCGAAAACAATCACGCCTATCAACCTGATAATGTATGACCCTATTAATTTTGATTTATCATTTGCAAAATCCAGAGATGCGAGTTTTTCAAAATCTTCAGGAAATCGGTTACTTTGTGTCATTTTCAAAATCCTTGTTGTTGAAAGAGATGGGTGATATTTATAAAAAAAGGAATCCCCCTTATTTTAAAGAAGGATTCCTTACTATTGCATGAACTAATTATTATAAACTATATCGTATTCCGAGGCGTCCCCAGGGTTTGTAGTATTCCAGTTGATAAGGTCGTTCTTCCGAACCCAGGTATGTGCGATACGGTTCGTTTGTCAGATTAACCATTTCGAAGAATACATTCAAACTCGGACTGATCTGATAGTTTGCAGAGAGATCGATCTGAAAATGGGTATTTACGAAAAGATCTTCTTCCGCAGTTTCACCGTACTCCAGAACGAAGTTATCATGATAATTGAAACTCAGTTGTCCGGAGAATCCTGCCTTTTCATAATTCAAAGCGATGTTGAACACATTATCCGGCTGACCGGAGAATTTCGCATCGCGACCACCGGGCAGTGTGGCTGTGGAAGTTGTATACGTGTAGTTTCCATATAGTCCCAAACCATCAAAAGGCGCAGGCAGGAAGTTAAGTTGTCTTTGCAGGGCAAATTCAAAACCACTGATGTTTCCTGATTCGCCATTTTTCGACTGTTCGGTTTCGCCGCCCAGTTCATTATCAGAAATGAAGACAAAAATCGGATCATTTATCTGTTTGTAGAAAGCTCCTACAGAAATGATACCAATTGTCTGGGCGTAATGTTCGAACATCAGGTCATAATTATAAGCATAGGTCGGATCGAGATTCGGGTTGCCGAGCTCCAGATCTTCATCATCGCGCAGCCGGAAGGGCGCCATGTCGTAATAATTCGGTCGGGCTAATACCGAGGTGAATGCCGCACGAATATTGGTTCGCGGGGCTAAACGATAGCGGGCGTGAATCATGGGGAATAATTTGCTGTAAGATTTCTCCGCGGTGGAAGGCGTGATTTCTTCGGTTTCAGAATCGTATTCTTTTCCTGTTGCCTCGACATCGGTTTGTTCATAGCGCACGCCAGGCAGTAGCATGAATTCCGGAGTGAAATTAATTTCCGTCATTGCGTACAGGGCAAGCACCTTTTCAGTGGCTTCGAAATCTTCCACATCCGCGTCGATGACTTCTTCACGTTCCAGGATTGCATTATTTTTCTTGACGAAATCTTCTACTTCCTCTTCCGAAGTAACTTTCAGGGGAAAGGGATAATCGCCCGGATCATAATTCGAAAAATCGAAATCATCACCGATTCCCGAACCCAGAATAATATCGTCGGCGCCATCTGCTAATTCGTATTCGCTTTCAACTACATCCTGTGTCTTTTTCTTGTCCCGATATTTGAATCCCAATTTCAGATTTCCCACTGTATTCATCAGGCGATAGGGAAGCTTGAAATTCGCTGCGCCGATATAATCCGTATCTTCTGTGAGGCTGGATGCCGGTTCGATCTTGTCGAAAATATAAGGTCCGTTGACGAATTGCGAACCGGGATTTGCCTTGATATTGTCGGCATCACTGATTGTCGGATTGAAGGATACATCTTCCTGCAGGAATGCGATCTCCACATCATCGGGTGTGTCTTCTTCGGATTTTGTCACCGTAAAATGATAATCCAGTTGATAACCGCTTCCGAACAGATGTTCGCCACCGGCAGTAAAATTCATGGATTTCAGTTTTTCCAGCCGGGACTTGTGATTGAATTCAAGCTCGCCATCTTCCACATTCTGAATCAATCTGCGGCGCTGCTCGTTATCCTGCAACTCGGTGTATATACCGTTCAAATAGAAAAATGAATTATTGTTCAATTTATAATCCAACTTCGCTGTTGCGCCATAGCGGGCACGCCATAAGGAATAATGACGAACCTGGAGCTCGCTCAACTGGTCATCTGCCAGACCGGGGTCTTCCAACTCGTAGTCCGGCTCGAGATCGTTAGCACCAAAATCTCTGCGGCTTGCGGAGACTGAAGCCAATAATCCTAATTTGCCATCGTTGAAACGATTTCCGTAGGTCACAGAACCGTTGGGAGAGAATTTTTCCCGGATCGGTGAATAGCCGCCTGCGGTTTCAACGCGCAGAACCTGCTCTTCCGGTGCGGTTTTGGTAACAAGATTTACAGAGCCACCGATTGCGTCGGCATCCATATCCGGTGTGATAGCTTTGGAAACTTCTATGGATTCCAGAATATCGACGGGAACCGCATCCAGTGCGATCTGGCGTTCATCTCCTTCGGGGGAAGGAACACGTTCGCCATTAAACGTGACTGAGGTCATTCGGGGGGAGCCGCCGCGAATCTGGATGTAACGTCCTTCGCCCATATCCCGCTGTACGGAAATACCGGGAATTCGCTGGACAGCCTCCGGAGCAGAGACATCCGGGAAGCGACCCATTTGATCCGATGCGACGATATTCTTGATATTCGGTGCATTTTTCTGCTGGTTCAGAGCCAGCGCCTGTCCCTTTGTCCGGGAACCGTAAACAACAACTTCTTCTCCCGCCACTGTTGTCTGATTCAGTGAAAAATCCTGAACAACTTTTTCTCCGGCACCCACGCTAACCGTAGCTGTTTCATTTGTATAACCAAGATAACTAACAACTACCTCATAGGTACCAACCGGAACTCTGGGCACCAGGTAACGCCCATTGATGTCCGAAGCTGCGCCAAGGCTCGTACCTTGCAGAGATATGTTCGCGCCCGGTAGCTCCATGCCTGTTGCTGCCTCTTCTATTTTGCCGGTAATTTGACCGTACTGCCGGGCATTCGCAGGCACAATCAAAGCTATCAGCAAGAATATCGCCAGGATAACTTTAACTGATTCAATTGCTTTTTCCATTTTTCCTCCTTTAATATATTATTTGATGATTTGGATAAATTAACTATCTAATGTTACAATTCTGTTACCAAAAATTTATGATCTCATTAATGAACACTGTAATCCGAAAATCGTCGGGAATAACTGATTTAGTTCTTGACAATAATTCCGGAAATCATTATATTGTTTCTCACGTGATAGCTCACGTGAGAAACGATGCTTAGCTGAGGTATAAATGATAAAAAAACAAGTTACTATAAAAGACATTGCCTCCAGGCTTAATCTCCATCATACAACAGTTTCCAAAGCCCTTCGAAATCATCCTGACATAAATCCCGAAACAAAAAAGCGAATTCTTGAAACAGCGGAAAGTTTGGACTATCATCCGAACATAATGGCGCAAAGTTTCAAGAACAAAAAAAGCAATACAGTGGGCGTATGCGTACCCATCATTAATCTGGATTTCTTTGCGGAAGTGATAAGTGGAATTCAGAATGTCCTGTATGATGCCGGGTACACGATGATTGTATGTCAATCCAATGAATCGTATGAAAGAGAAGAAATCGACACCCGGGCGTTGGTTTCCAATCAGGTTGCAGGATTGATCATAGCGATTTCGCAGACAACACAATATGCCGAACATCTGAAAGTTTTTCAACGCCGGGGCATCCCGTTAGTGCTTTTCGACAGAGTTCCAGCCGGCATCGAAGCGTGCAATGTCATTGTCGATGACTTCCACAGTGCATTTCATGCAGTTCAATATCTTATAAAATCCGGCTACAGACGGATCGCGCATCTGGCGGGTCCGTCTCACATTTCCGTTAGTGCCAACCGGCTGAAAGGATATAAAGCTGCTCTAAAAAAAAATAACATCGATATTGAGGAATCTCTTATTATTCATGGCGGATTCCGGGAAGAAGACGGAACATCGGGATTTGAACAGTTGATCGCTGCGGGTAATCTGCCGGATGCGATCTTTGCTGTAAATGATTCTGTTGCCGCAGGCGCTTTTCTGCTAATAAAAAAAAATGGGTTGAAGATTCCGGATGACATTGCTTTGCTTGGATTCGGAGATCTGAAAATATCCTCTTATCTGGAACCTTCACTAACGACGGTGAGGCAGTCCCCTCATCGAATGGGTGAAATTGCGGCGAAAATGCTCATTGAGCAAATCGAGCATAAAGATGAGAAATTTACACCAAGAACAGAGATCGTTAAAACAGAATTAATTATTCGACATTCAACTTAATTGCAAATGGTAAAATTAAAAATAGATAAAAATGAAGGGAATTGATATGGCACATGTAAAAGACATGAAAATGACTTCCCCGGTCCGGCGATTGCGGGGATCTCTCCCGAAAATCGGAATTCGACCTGTTATCGACGGACGCCGGAAAGGCGTGCGCGAATCACTGGAAGGGCAGACAATGCAGATGGCGAAATCAGCCGCCGAATTTCTGAGCTCGAACCTGCGGCATCCGAACGGGCTACCTGTAGAATGCGTGATCGCCGATACCTGCATCGGTGGTGTTGCCGAAGCCGCTGAGTGCGCGGAGAAGTTTGCCCGTGAAGGCGTTGGCGTTTCGCTGACCGTCACGCCGTGCTGGTGTTATGGCACCGAAGTGATGGATGCCGATCCGCTGATCCCGAAAGCCGTGTGGGGATTCAACGGCACGGAGCGTCCCGGCGCGGTGTATCTGGCGGCGGCGCTTGCGGGCTACACTCAGAAGGGATTACCCACATTTGGTATTTACGGCAGAGATGTGCAGGACAGCGACGATACATCGATCCCGGAAGATGTGCAGGAGAAATTGCTCCGGTTTGCCAAAGCAGGACTGGCGGTGGCTGAAATGCGCGGCAAATCCTATCTTTCCATGGGCTCGGTGTCCATGGGAATCGCCGGTTCTGTGGTGGATGATCATCTGTTTCACGATTATCTGGGCATGCGCAATGAGTACGTGGATATGTCGGAATTCATCCGGCGGATCGAAGATCAGATTTACGATCGTGAAGAATATAGACGAGCCATTGAATGGGTGCGGCAGAATTGTCCGGAAGGTGAAGATCCCAATCATCCGGATAAGCAACATGATCCGGGTCACAAAGATGAGGAGTGGGAAATTGTCGTGAAAATGGCGATGATTGCCCGCGACATGATGACCGGTAATCCCAAACTGGGCGAACTGGGCTACGGCGAAGAAGCATTGGGACACAATGCCATTGCCGCGGGATTTCAGGGACAGCGGCAGTGGACGGATTTCATGCCCAATGGCGATTTTCTGGAAGCTATTCTAAATTCATCCTTTGATTGGAACGGCATTCGCGAGCCGTATATCGTGGCAACGGAGAACGACTGCCTGAACGGGATCGTGATGTTGTTCGGACACTTGCTGACGAATACCGCGCAGATATTTTCCGATGTCCGCACGTACTGGAGCCCGGAAGCGATCGAACGAGTGAGCGGTAAACAATTGAGCGGCAAAGCAGCGAATGGAATAATTCACTTGATCAATTCCGGTCCTACTGCGCTGGATGGCACAGGACAGCAAATCCGCGGCGGCAAACCGGTGATGAAGCCATTCTGGGAAATCACACCGGAAGAAGTGGGGAAATGCCTTGATGCGACGAAGTGGTGTCCCGCAGAACTGGAATACTTCCGCGGGGGCGGCTTTTCAACCCAGTTTCTCACAAGAGGGGAGATGCCGGTCACGATGTCGCGTATTAATCTGGTAAAAGGGATCGGACCGGTGCTGCAAATCGCAGAGGGCTTCACCGTGGAAATTCCCAGGGATGTTCATGACATTTTGAACAGCCGAACCAATCCCACCTGGCCCACGACCTGGTTTGCGCCGGTTCTGACAGGCGAAGGCGCTTTCACGGATGTCTATTCCGTCATGGCGAACTGGGGCGCGAATCACGGTGCGATCAGTTACGGACATATCGGCGACAGTCTGATCACTCTGGCATCCATGCTGAGAATTCCGGTGAATATGCATAATGTGGCTGCGGAGCGCATTTTCCGACCAAGCGCCTGGAGTGCATTCGGCACCGCCGACCCGGAAGGAGCCGATTACCGGGCGTGTTTTAATTTTGGTCCGTTATATGGAATGAAGTAAAATCACACTGTAATACTCACTATCAGGCAAATGCAATCTCCAAAAAAAGTCCCCCTACGCCAAAAAGATGGCGCACCTTCGGTTTGAAGGGGGGACGATTTTACCGCAGGCAAAATAAAGGGGATATCCGAGCTCGAAATTTAAATCCTTTTTCATTTTCCCAGTAACTTAACAGAGGTCAAAAATGGCAGAACATGTCTCGACGATCGATGCAGTTCGACAAAAAAATGTCGTCATACCTCGGAACTATCTGTTACCTTTTATCCTGATCACCAGTTGTTTTGCGCTGTGGGGATTCGCGAACGACGTCACGAACCCGATGGTCAAAGCTTTTTCCAGAATATTGATGATGAGCAATTTTCAGGGCTCGCTGGTGCAATTTGCTTTTTACGGCGGATACTTTGTCATGGCGTTCCCTGCAGCGATGTTCATCAAGCGGTTTTCCTACAAATCGGGAATCCTCGTCGGATTGGGACTTTACGCCACCGGCGCGCTGATGTTCATCCCCGCAAGCATGGCGATGACGTTCGGACCGTTCCTGCTGTCATATTTTATCATTACCTGCGGGCTTTCCTTTCTGGAAACCACAGCCAATCCGTTCATCCTGTCCATGGGACCCGAAGAAACCGCAACCCAACGGCTGAACTTTGCCCAGGCGTTCAATCCCATCGGTTCGCTGTTCGGCATGTTTACGGCGCAGCAGATCATCCTCGCCCGGTTGCACCCAGCAACTGCTGCGGAGCGAGCAACCATGGATGCGCAGGCATTGCGGGAAATCACAGCGCACGATCTGGCAGTGGTCCGTATGCCATATGTGCTGATCGCCGTTGTGATCATCGGTGTATTTTTTCTGATTGCTATGAAGAGAATTCCGTCAAAGGCGGATCGCGATAAATCCCTCGATCTTGCAGGGACTTTTAAACGACTGTTCGCGAACAGGAGATATGTTCACGGCGTGGTGGCGCAGTTCTTCTACATTGCAGCACAAATCATGTGCTGGACATTCATCATTCATTACGGCACAGAGCTTTTCACGTCGCCCAAATATGGGATGTCGGTGCAGGCAGCAGAGGTGTTATCACAAAAGTTCAATATTGTAGCGATGATCATCTTCTGCATCAGTCGCTTTGTTTGCACCTTTTTGCTGAAATACATATCGCCGGGAAAACTGCTCACCGTGCTTGCCATTGGAGGAGCATTGCTCACATTGGGTACAATATTTATTCCGGGTATCGTCGGATTGTACTGCCTCGTCGGCATTTCCGCATGCATGTCCTTAATGTTCCCGACCATCTATGGTATCGCGCTCCGGGGACTCGGCGAAGATGCCAAAATCGGCGCGGCGGGATTGATCATGGCAATCCTCGGCGGATCGGTCATGCCCCCGCTGCAGGGTGCGATTATCGATCAGGGAGCGGTGCTTTTCCTTTCAGGCGTGCGGGCTTCATTTGTGCTCACGCTGATTTGTTTTATAGTGATTTCGCATTTTGGATTTAAGACGTACCGGGAATATTTGAAGTAATATGGAGGGAACTGTATCAAAAGTATTATTTTCTCATTTAGTGTCATTCCGGGCTTGTCCCGGAATCTCCTGATTAAACGTAACTTACGAGATTCCGGCATTCAGCTTTGCTCCAGCCGGAATGACATTTTACAAAAAAATCAGACTTATGATACAGCTCAATTCCATAAAGACGGCTCATTTTCAGATTATATCAGCCGATAATAATTTCAAAAACACGCGCTGGTTCTGAAAATGTCCACAAAGAAAATAATGCTTTTAAATGCCGGATTAGTGATGGCACTCGCCGGGATCGACCTGCTGGCGAAACAATGGGTGTCTCATAATATTGAATTGTATGAATCCCGCAACATATTTGGCGATATTCTGATATTGAAACCCAGATTAAACGGCGGGATTATTTTGGGATTATTCAGTGATACAATTTCCCCTCTGTTTGTAATCGCATCAAAATTATTAATCATTTCAGGATTGATTTATTTTTATTTTCTGATACCCGAAATTGTCGATCCCGGCTATTATATTCGCCTGGGTATTGTATTCATGCTGGGAGGTCTTTCGGGAAATACCGTCGATAGAATTGCAGATAATGTTGTAATGGATTTTATTGTGATAAATATCGGCGGCAGCTCTCGAATTATATTTAATATTGCAGACGGATGTATGTTGTCCGGTGTTGTTCTTCTTGTTTCAGGTATTTTGTTTTTTGCAAATATAAATCGATAAGATTTATTTCCTTATTCCTCAAAACATCCCTGAATCGTTGAGATCAGGTCTCTCGATAGATGATCTTTTGTCAGATAGGCGCATGCGCCGGCATTACGCATCGCCTTCACGACTTCCTTGTCCAGGTTCATGGACAAACCGATGACTTTTATCTCCGGATGGTCTTTCAGAATCTTTTTTGTTGCTTCAACACCGCTCATCTCTCCTAAGTTGATATCCATGACAATGACGTCCGGTTGCAGCTTTTCGGCAAGCTCAATCGCCTGCGGACCATCGGTCGCTTCGCCAACGACCTCGATATCCGGTTCGAAGCGAAATATTCCTACCAGTCCTTCGCGCATAATTTTGTGATCGTCCACAATAAGCACGCGGCAGGAGTCGGATTTATCGCTGATACGCATGGTTTCGTCCTGTTCCCGGCTTTTTTCTGCGGCGTCGTCCGGGGCGCCAGTATCTTTCTCTTGTCCGGGCACTGTCAGTGTTACCCTGGTGCCGTCTCCCTTCAATGACCAGAGTTTCATTTGCCCGCCCCAGTAAGATAGCCGCTGTTTTATGCTGAACAAGCCAAACGCGTTGGAGGATGTCATTCGCTTGTTAAATTCTTCAGGATCAAATCCCTGCCCCTCGTCACTAACGGTCAGTTTGATCAGGTTATCCCTGGTTCTGATAAGCTCGACCTTTGCCTCGTTTACGCCGGAGTGTTTTAGTGCGTTGAATAACAATTCGCGTACACATTCGAACAGGAACGAGCGCATTTCGTCGTTGGCAGGCTCGGCTTTGCTGTCTGCGATGATTTCGACGGAAAAGTCGTTCTTTACCTTCACTCGATCTGCGAGCCAGTTCAACGCGGCGATCAAGCCTGCTTCAAAAAGTACCGGCGGACTCAGGTCGATCGCCAGTGAGCGCGATGCTTCCATGGCTTCTTTGAGAATATTGTCTGCTTCCTCTGCTTTTTCCTTCTGTTGTTCCGTTTCATAATCTTGAATGAGCCAGCCCATTTGCATGCGCGCCGCGGCGATGAGCTGTTGAATATGATCGTGAAGAATTTGTGCCAGGCGACGGCGCTCATGCTGTTCTGTCTGGCTAAGCCGGGCAGCCAGCGCCCGCAGTTGATCTGCCTGCTGCTCAACTTCCGAAGTTCGCTCCCTGACGCGCTGTTCCAGCGTCTCGTTTAGCCGTTGCATCTCAGTCTCGGTATTTTTTGTGTCCGTGAAATCGATGTTTGTTCCAATCATCCGTTCCGGCTTGCCTTGCCGGTTTCGAAATACCCTGGCTCTGGCTGCAATCCAGCGGACTTCATTATTATCAGCCCTCCTCATCCGAAATTCCCACTGTTCTTCATCACGGTCCGATTGCAGCCATTTTTCCAAAAACAACTCCAGTCGCTCCAGGTCCTCTGGCATGACAAATTTTGTCCATCCCTCATACGTTCCTGCAAAGCCGCCCGGCGGCAGCCCAAACATATCTTCCAGCTCTTCGGACCATATAACCTTCTTTGTTTTCATATTCCAATCGAATACTCCTACTTTGCCTGCTTTTTGTGCCAGCCGCAGCCGCTCTTCCTGTATTTGAAGATTTCGCGCAGCCTCTTTACGTTCCGTTATGTCGTGACCTACAACCATCCCTCCGAGTGGTTTCCCATCTTCATCACGGGTATAGGTAGCCTGGAGCAACATTTCCAGTATTCTGCCATCGGCAGATTTAATTTTGTATTCCAATGTTCTATTCGGTTCTTTTTCATTGAGCCATTTCTTGATCTGCTTTT
>WJJN01000133.1 GCA_014729735.1 Candidatus Zhuqueibacterota bacterium | reverse complement strand
TACTTTACCTGGACCCGGACATTATTACCTGCAGTTCCCTGATATTCTTCACCCCATCCCTGGAAACCCGAATTCAGGAACTTTTACTGTCGCTTTTTGGATCGATGATTTGGAAGAAATGAATAATGAAAAGATCGATATAGAAAATCCTGATGTAACCGTGGTTACAAAAGCTGGCGTAATTTCAGACCCTGATAAGAATCAAACGAAAGCCATACAGACATTGTTGGATAAGGGCGGTGTTTTGTATTTTCCAGAAGGTATTTACCGGGCGGGAACACTGAAAGTAAAATCAGAAACAGAAATATATCTTGCTCCGGGTGCTTTGTTAAAAGCCGTTGATGAGCGTTCGGCTATACATTCACGTTTTTTATACATTAATAATGAGGCTTATGTCAACATACATGGTCCCGGCACCATTGATGCAAATTATGATGGCTATCCTGGTGATACTGAAAACATACATATCGTTGATGTTAAAAATTCTCATCATATAGAATTTAAAGATGTTTGTTTCCGAAACTGCAATTCCTGGGCTCTACATCTGTTTAGTTCTGATCATATACGATGTCATAATATCCGGATTCTCAGCGGCAAAGATGGGATTGATCCGGATTCAGCGAGTGATATCATGATAGACGGCGTCTTTATTCAGGCAAAAGATGATGCCGTTGCTGTCAAAACACGCAATCCCCATAAACCGACGCAACGGGTCACCATAAGAAATTCAATTGTAGCATCTGATGCGTCAGCGCTTAAAATTGGTACGGAAACAAAGGCTCTTATACGTGATATCGTTTTTGAAAACTGTGATGTCTTTGATTCAGATAGAGGTCTGGTATTATATGCAAGAGATGGGGGACCCGTAGAAAATGTGACCTGGCGCAATATTCGTCTGTTCATGATTCACTGGCCTCATGAAACCGGTGGAACTCCTGTACAACTTTTTATCACCAAACGCAGGGGATATACTCCGGTTAAAAATATAAATATTGAGCATATCAACGCCAATGTGATTGTTCCTATCGGTTTCGCTGGTTTAGCAGAGGCTCCATTGGATCATGTTTTCTTGCGGGATATCTCTTTGCGCATGCAAGTTCCTAAAAGCACTCACTCCTATTTTCGTGGTAACCTGGATGCCTACACGCCGCAATTTAAAGATCAAAATGTTCCAAAAAAACCGGATGTGTTCAAAGTCAATAAAAATATAAATGTTCTAATTGATGGGTTGTTCATTGACTGGCAGGGAAATCAGAATATGTGGTCTCCTGTCACGGATGTTTATTCCGGATTAAAAATATCCAACCTGATCCAAATAAACTAAAAGTTGGAAAATCAATCATGCAAAAGAATTCTGCAAATTTGATTAAGCTTATTTTATTAACGATTAAAGCATTACTGGTTACATTTCCACTGTATGCATTAGATTTGAGTAAAGATTAAATAAAGTCTCACTCTACATTAAATCCGCAGAAAATACTAAAAGATATAGAGCATGTCGTGGATTGGCAGTTGAGGAATTCTGTGCGGTTTTATATTATTTTTCGCAAGGCAGGTAAAGAAGAATCGGAACGATTTAGAATGCATTGGGATGGAACGGTGATGCTTCGACACAACAGACCCTTTTCAATTCAGAACCTGGAATGTCCTGAATCCTGGTCTGAATTTGTGAGTTTAAATTCGCAAGATGTGTCTTTTTGTGAACTCCCCCCAATGGTAAAGTATTCACTTTTACAGAATGATATAGGATCATCAGATATATAGGAAATAAAAATGGAAGATAAATCTTCCAAAGAATGGGAACAAGGAGCTTTGTTTGCAGGACTATATGCTTTGTCTAAAATATCAGATAGCCGCATAGGATGGGTGCAGCTTCCCGGAAGTGCACCAGATGAAGTGCAAGCTAAAAATACAACTTCGTATGGTGTGGGTGCCTATTTGTTAGCAGGGAGTGAATTGTACAAGTTTTTAGTTAAAAAATAATGAAACCGTTTGGTCAAGAAGGATCGAGGCTGTTATAATGATGTTTTTTTCTCGGTTATTTGATTGAAAATAAAGACGGTTATCTGGTCCCGCCTGTGTCATCGTCGCCGGAATTGGTATTTCCAACAGGGCGATTTTTGAATCAAGATACGATCCACTATTCCTACAAAAAATTAAATAAAACAACCAAAACTCAATTCTTCGAGACTCTTAAATACTATATTTAATAGAAGTGAAAAAGTTTATGTTATATGCACGATTCTGAAACATGACGCACTATAATATTTATAAATGTAGCAAAGTGTAACAAAATGTAACATGGTTACTGTCAAAAATCGACCTGAGCATTCTATAAGATAAATCAATAATCTTATGATCTCAAACTTGCTTTCTCGCTTGTTACAATATAAGGGAATAAGATTTCATCTGCTTTTAACTGTGCGTATAAGACTCAAAAAATAAACGTCATAAGTATTTATTATTCTAACAGTAAATTAGAAGCAAATAACAATTCAAAATGCTAATATTTAGTGTTATGTAAACTATTTGTACTCTGATGTAACCGATAATTCACCGTTACGTAACCGTGAATTAACTTTAAGAGATAATCCTATTTTCATACATTAAAGAAAATTAAAACTGAATTCAAATGAATTAAAAAAAGGAGGTAAAAAATGATGCAAAATGGATACTTCAAATATAGGCTCCTGTTTCTTCTATGCGTTGTATTATGCTTGGTAATCTTTAATAATCTTAAAGCGGCTCCAAGTGGAAAAATTGTAGGGACTGTAACGGATGAAGCAACTGGGAATGTGTTGCCAGGTGCAAATTGTGTAATTAAAGGTACAAGCATGGGGTCTTCTTCCGATTTGAATGGTGAATTTCGAATATTCAATGTGCCGCCGGGCAAATACTCGCTTGTTTTTACATATATTGGTTATAGACAGTTTGAAAAAGAAATCGTTGTGTCTGTTGGAAAAACAACAAGACTTGATATTACTTTAAAACCCAGCGTATTGGAATATGATGAGGCTATTGTTATAACGGCACAGCGTGAGGGACAAGTGGAAGCTATTAACCGGCAATTGACAGCAGATGCTATCAAGAATGTGGTGGCTGCTGAACGAATCCAGGAGGTGCCGGACGCCAATGCTGCTGAATCGATATCTCGTTTACCCGGCATTTCATTAATTCGCAGCGCCGGTGAAGGAGCAAAAGTGGTTGTGCGTGGTTTATCACCCAAATACAGCAAGATTATGATTAACGGGGTTGCCGTACCATCGACTGATGAAGACGATCGATCCGCTAATTTGAGCATGATTTCGCCTGAAAATTTAAGCGGCATAGAAGTTTATAAAGCGCTAACACCGGATATGGAGGCAGATGCTATTGGCGGCGTTGTGAACCTGCAATTGGCAAAAGCAAAAGAAAAACCGGAACGTATAGTTAGAATTTATGGTGCCTATAATGCCCAGGAAAAAGACTATCGTCAATACAAGGCATTTTTCAAATGGAGCCAGCGTCTTTTTAATAACAAGATTGGACTGCAAGCCTCTGTTAATTCAGAATATCGCAATCGAAGCAGTGATTATCTGAGTGCTGATTATGTGCTGAGTGCGCCGAAAGAAGATGGCACTGTTCCTTTAAGAATGACTGGGGCAACAGTCGGGGATCAGGAGGAATATCGCGAACGTTACGGCGGGACTCTTATTCTGGATTATGATTATAAAGACTGGAGTTTTATGCTGTCCAATTTTTATAGTAAAACCAGCCGGGATTCTCGGATTCGTACGACTGGTTATACTGGCAATAATATGAATGCCACATCTAGTATCAATAATCCGATTAGAGAAATTGAACTGATTTCAAATGTTTTGAAAGGTGAAGGATTGATACAAGGCATGCAAATGGATTGGAGTCTGGCTCATTCCTATACAGAAAATAATCTACTTCATAGTACGCCTCTTAAGTTTTTGCAAGATAATGCGCGTTTGCCTGATGTGGATTTTGATACCGTCAATCCGGCTGATTTTGTAAAAGACATCATTCCGGATAGTACCGCCAGCGTGCAGAACGCTTCATATAGTGACAATGCTGTTCAGGAACGCAGTTACGTCGCTGGTATGAATTTTAAGATTCCTTATCAATTAAGTCTTGGTATTACAGGTGAACTGAAATTTGGGGGTAGATATCGTCGTAATGAAAGATTTAAAGATCAAAACGCCGGTGACTGGTGGGTTTATTTGGATTTGGAACCATATCCAATCAGTGACTTTTATGACCCGGATTATGACCCGGGGACATTTTTAGGCGGCAAATCGAATCTTGGTATTATTTTGGATCCCACTTTAACCTATCCTTTTTATAAGGAGCATAAATCAAATTATACAATGAATGAGACTGATGATGATGATTATGAAGCGATAGATCAGGTCAGCGCTGCCTATTTGATGACAAAACTCAAATTTGGCCAATTGATCACTTTTATCCCGGGTGTACGCTATGAGCAACTCAATGGCGATTATAAAGGGTACTTGAATTTGTCTCTCGGACACGGAGCAGGAATTTATGAACCTCAAAATAGAGCGTTTGTGCAAAAAAACTGGTTACCCATGTTCCATTTAAAAATAAAGCCTGATGATTGGTTCGATTTCAGGTTTGCTGTCACCAGATCACTGACGAGACCGGATTTCGAAAAGCTCCTACCAAGGCTCAAGTCGAGCTTGAATCAACTGACTGCCGGAGTCAGTCAGGGCAACCCGGATTTGAAACCGGCAAAATCATGGAACTATGATGCATATGTTTCTATTTATCATCATGTTTTAGGCCTCTTTACCGTCGGTTATTTTTATAAAGATATAGATGATATTGTTATCAATACCAAGCGGTTTATCGACTCGCAAGAGACTGCAAAAAGTGTGGGACTGGATTCTGTATTTTACAGATTTGATGCCGGTGGTAATGTGCGTGAATTAACTTATGTCGGCAGGCGAGTAAACAGACCTGAGAACGGTCCGAAATCCACCGCCAAAGGATTTGAAATTGACTTGCAGACTAATTTTGCTTATTTGCCCGGGTTTTTAAAGGGAATCGTTATTAACGCCAATTATTCGCGTATTTGGAGTGAGACACACTTTCCTTACTTTAAAATCGAGACAATAATTGATCGCACCAAATTTCCACCGGTAGTACAAACGAATTACATAACGGGTACCCGCAAGGGTAGAATACCTGGACAGGCGGCGCATATTGCCAATCTCATCGTTGGTTATGACATTGGTGGATTATCAGCGCGACTTTCAATGACATATCAGGGTGAAAGCCTTTCAGGTACCTATACACAAGAAGAATTAGACAGTTGGGACCGTGCATTCACGCGATGGAGTTTATCCGTGAGACAAAAAATTAATGAACATTTTAGTTTATTTTTAAACGGAGTCAATCTGACCGATGAAAGAGAAGGCGCTTATTTGGGTAATGATCCGCGTCCAACGGATTTGGATTATTATGGAGCCATGTACGACTTTGGAGTTCAGTATCGTTTTTGAAAAAGGACTGTATTGGTTGATATCAAATAGACCTATGGCAGGAAAATTACATGTCACTTTAAAAAATGGTTAAGTCCAAGAAAGGAGGTTGATATTAAACAGACTAATGGCAGGAAAATTACATGTCACCTTAAAAAAAATGATTAAATCCAAGAAAGGAGGTGCAAGAAAAACTGTTTTAACAAATCACAATAACCCTTTAAAACCCTTTAAAAAAGGAGATAGTCATGATTCGAGGGAAAATTACAATCTTTGTATCTTTTTTAATGCTTTTACTGCTTGTAAGTTATGTCCAATCTGCTGAAATACGACCTACGGATGATGTTAATGCCATTCGGGATGCAATCATGAATGCAAATGATGGTGACGTTGTCATTCTTGAAAGAGGTAAAGTTTATTATTTTCAGGCTACGATAGATGTGAATACCAACATCACTATCAAGGCAGATGAAGCAACCACCGGTCCTAAACCCATCGTAGCTTTTTTGGTCAAACAAGATGGAACTGTGGATAAGAAAGCGATGACTGTCAGGGCTGATTTTACCTGTCAGAACATTCATTTTCACGGAGGAATTTCGGGTTTTGCAGAAAAAGATATTGGCAGAGCTTTTGTTTGGAACGATACTCCGGAAATGCGTGCTGTATTCGAGAACTGCTGGTTTGAAGATTTTGATCAGCGTACCTGTCAGCTTGAAGCTCCGGACATCCGCTTTTTTGCCACCAATTGTGTCTGGTGCGATGATCATAAAACCGAAGGACCTTCTGAAGGACGCTCTATTGATTGCAGGCAATATGGGCCGGATACACTTTTTATTCAAAATTGCAGTTTCATCAATGTGGGTGATCGCTGGATCCGGCATCTACCGTCATCCGGCAGACTTGATCCAATCAATTATGCTGTGATTGATCACTGTACATTTGTTATTGGCGCTAATTATCGTTCGGCATTTACTTTCGGGATTATCGAAGATCTACAGTTCACAAACAATATTGTTTATAACCCTGGTATTTTGGGATCTGATTTTATGCGTCGACCCAGCAAAAATGGCGGCCAATTTCTTAT
>WJJN01000132.1 GCA_014729735.1 Candidatus Zhuqueibacterota bacterium | reverse complement strand
GTGTTCAGCTTTGAAGTCGAAACAGATGTGAAAGAGCGGCGTCCCGAATTTGATGAAGAGGCTGAATTCGCTGTATCCCCTGATTCGACAGCTACTGCTGCTGTTTCCGACTCCACAGGAATAGTTGGAAACGAATCATGACAAAACCAAAGTTAACTTTAAGCAAACTAAAATTCTGAATCGATATCCGAAGAATTAAATTATGAAGTACAAATCAGTGATGTCATACAAAATGCGGAATATCCTCATTCTATCGGTGTTTATCGTGGTGATTCTGGGTGTTGGAGGATTTTTCAGCATGTATAAGTATCCGGGCCAAATAAAATCGCTGCAAACAGAACTGGACGGAGTACAGAGCCAGATCGCCGCGCTGGACGGGATTGAGGCGCAATTTTTAAAATTACAAAAGCTGATCATTATTGAAGAATTGAAGCTAGCAAATCTCAATAAACAGATTATTCCGGATGTAAGATCTTCACAAACGTATGCCTATTTTAACTCAATTGTAAACCACGCCGGAGAATTAAAGTTTGATATGATCTATTCCGACAGGGTAGAATACGATGATTATGGGTTTAATGTCTACAATATTCGCGGAGAATCTTCTTTCGAGGATCTTTATAAATTCATTTGGTATGTTGAGCGGGGACCGCAAATATATAAATTCAAAAATGTGAGTTTACGTGGAGTTGAGAGTTCTCAACGCCGTTCCAATTTGATCATTCGTTTCGATCTGGAATTGCATGCGCTGTTTGCAGAAGTGCACGATCTGCCAATGATAAAGCGAACGCTTGATAGCGTGGTCGTCGCGAAAGTGAACGATCCGTTTAATCCGCGTCTCAAACGACGGCTGCCTCCCAACCGGGGAAATCTGATCGAAGTCGAACGTTCCGAATTGAAGGCTGTTATTCCGGGTAAAGCGTTTATTGCCGATCATCACGGCAAGGTGCGCGTGGTCAAAGTGGGTGACAGGGTTTATCTGGGATATGCGACAAAGATCGATGTGGCAAATAATCGGGTTGAATTCTCCCTGAATAAAAACGGCAAAGTTCGTAAATTTGTGCTGCGGCTACGATTCAGAAATTAAAATTTCCGCATAAGGCTGAACGGGAACTCCGAAAAGGTCTTTTAGAAAATCTTAGAAGCCTGTGCGCATCTACTAGTATTATTTTCAAATTCATTTAATGAAAGAGAGCATGGCGATGGGAAAAAAACGATGGCTGATTTTATTAATATTTATTGTTGGTTACGGAATTGGATATTCACAAACCGATCGACCCCGGGAATTGAAAAAGGCTCAAATAGCGCCGGAAGAAATTATTTCGATGTCCAAAACAATGCCCTTTAATCAGGCACTGGATATTTTGAATTTTCTGAGTAAAAAATTCAACGATCAGGTCATTATCGATCCGGAGGAACGGGAAATACCCATTGGCATCGATGTCGATAAAATGTACTGGTTCGATGCATTGGAGTTGGTTTTGAGTAATAATGCACTTTGGTATGAAGAATTTCAGGATTATCTGAAAATTATCGAAATAGAGCAAGAATCGGACATAGCGGTTGAAGAAGTCGATGAACCTGTGCCTGAAACCAAAGGCGACAAATTTTTCAAAACACGAGAAGTGGTGATTTCAGCGATCTTTTTCGAGGCAGACGGATCCAAATTAAGGCAAATGGGATTTAATTGGGATTTTTTCCGCGATAGCCAGATCGATGTCGGTGCCCGAATGTCTGCGGCGGAGACAAAGACCGGACTGTTTGAGGTCGATATTTCTTCAGATTTCGATTTCGGGAGTTTAGTGGCAGTATTCAAGGCAATGGAAAATGACCAGATCGGCGAAGTGGTCGCCAGCCCGCAAATTACGGTGCGATCCGAACAACAGGGAAAAATTCAGGTCGGTAGCGATGTTGCGGTCACTATCAAGGATTTTGCAGGAAATTCAGTGACCCAGATGTTTTCGACCGGTTCGATTATCAATGTTACCCCAGAAGTGCTGATACACGATTCCACCTATTTCATTCATCTCGATCTTAACATCGAGCGCAGCAATACATCTACCGGAACCAGCGGGCTGGAAATCAAAAAATCCTTCGCCAAAACATCGGTGCTGCTGCTGGACGGAGAGGAGACGATTATCGGCGGATTGTACGTCAATGAGGAATCGAACAGCCGCGAGGGCATTCCTATTCTAAAAGACCTGCCGTGGTGGTTTTTGGGATTGAAATATGTATGCGGATTCGAGGTAAAACGGGTGATCAAAAAAGAGCTGATTATCCTGCTGCACGCAGAACTCCTGCCGACACTCGAACAGCGGCTGCATCGAAAGATGTTACGGGAAGATATGATCGATCCGGCGAAATTAAAGAAGCGGATGAAATTTTGGTACGAGATCGAACGATATATGAAAAAGAAAAATGTGTCGGAATGATCCTTTTAAAAACCTATACATCCAAAATAACAGCAGATCATGACGAATAAATCGGTAGTTTGCCTGCGTTCCAGTAATCATTGATAATTTTGATAATATTTATGAACTTAGCGTAAGCCGGCGGCTTTATGAAGTAACCTGCTGCATTTAAATCGAAACAGTATTCTCTATCTTTTTGCTTATCGGATGATGTCAGCACAATGATCGGATACTTTTTTAAGAGATCATCCTGTTTTATCTCAGCCAGAAACTCGAAACCGTTCATTACCGGCATATTCAAATCCAGTAAAATGAAACACGGCTTTGGATTTTTATCATCTCTCAGAAAAAGCAGCGCTTCGGAGCCGTCGTGAACAATTTTTAATTCTTTGTGGATTTCCAGATCTTTGAATGCCCGTTTTACTGTCATCGCGTCGATCGCGTCGTTCTCAACACATAAAATCAAGTTTTTTTCTTGCAATTTGCACCTCATTGTGTTTCAATAAATAAGTAGTTACAGATCGCGCAATAACACGAGATAAGCTTTTTCGGCATTCCATTCGGTTTCTAATATCTGAAATGTTCTGATCGTGGTTTTGCCGTTATTGTTGATTTTTATTCTGGACATTCTATCTTTGTCAATGGGATAGTCAAATGTTGTCCCCACAAAATCTTTCTGATTTTTTCCAAAGAGCTCTTCGGTCGATTTGTTTACAAATTTAACAATACCATCTTTGTCAATGATAAGTACGCTATCGGAACTGTTTTCAATCAAATATCGAAATCTGATTTCACTTGATTTTATCTGTTTTGTTTTTTTCTTTAACTCTGATAAAATCATGTTTTTTTCAAGCGCGTACCGTATTGAACGTTTTAGTAAATGATTGTCGATATTATCTTTACTGAGATAATCATGAGCGCCCAATTCAATAGCTCGAAGAGGAAGCTCTTCATCATCGCTGCCCGTGAGAATGATCACCGGTTTTTCAGCGCTATGCGTAATAACCTGTTTAATCGTTTCCGAACTACTACTATCCGGTAATCCGGGATCCACAATAATGAGATCCACTACCTGTTCTTTCAGGATTTCAATTGCTTTTCCAAGAGTGTTCGCAATAATCAGGTCAAATGAATCTCCCTCAGCTCTTACTGTGCGCTGAAAAATTTTGATATCAACCATGTCGTCTTCAATCAGTAGTATCTGAATTTTGCTTCCCATTGCTCAACTCCTTAAAACTATAACTTACTCTATTATCTTTTGATATTGTGAAATAAAAAGTGCTTCCGGAACCGGGGGTGGATTCAAGCCATATTTTCTGCCCGTACATTTCTAAAATTTTTTTAACGATAGTTAATCCTACTCCGGTGCTTTCGACCTCATCCCGAGGATTTAGTGTTTGGAATATTTGAAATATTTTTGCAAAATGCTTTTCATCAATACCCGGTCCGTTATCTGAAATATGGAACTTCCAATTCCTGTTTTCCCCGACGCAGCCAACTTTTATAATTCCTTTGGCTTTGTCCATGTACTTAACAGCATTGCCGATAAGGTTTTGAAAAACCTGAGTGATTCGTGTCTTTTCAAAATAAATTATCGGCATCTTATTTTCAATATCAATGGTGATGTGCTCCGGGGACACGATCATGTCGATTACTTCACTGAGCACCTTGTTCACATCCACTGCCTCGACCTTCTCTCGGATGCGTCCTACGCGACTATATTGAAGAACTCCGTCAATAAGTTCATTCATTCGGGTAACTCGTCCGATGAGCATTTTTATTTGTTCCTTGCCCTCGTCATCCAGCTTATCAGCGTAATCCTCGGCAATCCAGTTTGCCAGTGATCTTATTGCGCGTAACGGTGCTTTTAAATCATGTGAAATAATGGACGCAAAATCATTTAATTCTTTATTCACGTTTTTCAATTCATGAGCTTGTTGTTCCAGCATTTTTTGCTGGCGGTACAGATCAAGAAAAATTTTCACTTTACTCTTCAAAATTTCCGGATGTACCGGTTTGAATAAATAATCCACAGCCCCTGATTGGTAGCCTTTGAATATGTACTTTTCTTCTTTATTGATTGCCGTAATAAAGATAATCGGAATATGACAGGTTTTGTCGAATCCGCGTAATAATTCTGCTGTCTCATAGCCATTCATGCCAGGCATCTGCACATCCAACAGTATCAGCGCAAATTCGTGCTCCAAAACCAGCTCAAGCGCATCATTGCCGGATGTTGCCGTGACCAGATCGAGCTCCGGACTTTCGAGAATGTTTTCGAGCACGAACAGATTATCTGGCTTGTCATCCACAAGAAGAATTTTTATTTTATCTTCCATATTGTGTTTTTTTTATTTTGAGTTATCATTGATAAAGCCATTTCTGCAACTTCGAAAGCAATTTTTCGGTATCGACTGGCTTTGTCAAATAATCGTTCGCACCGGCTTCGATGCATTTAATCCTGTCGTCTTTCATCGCCTTGGCAGTCACTGCAATAATGGG
>WJJN01000756.1 GCA_014729735.1 Candidatus Zhuqueibacterota bacterium | reverse complement strand
GGTGTCAGTAAAATTCTCGATCCCGCTACGTTTGCCGAAGATATCGATAATTACCGCATTCTGCCCTACCTGCTGGTGAGCATTGTCGCAGTAGTCCTTCCTTGGCTGGAAGTCCTGTGTGGAATATCGTTGATTTCAGGAAAATTTAAAAGTGGCGCACTTTTCATTTTAGTTGGATTAAGCTTGATATTTTTGATTGCCATTTCATCGGCACTGGTGCGCGGACTGGATATTAGCTGCGGGTGTTTTTCAACGAATAATGAGGCAACGCGGATTGGACTAACAAAGTTATTCGAAAATATTGCACTTTTAGCAGCGACGGTATTTCTATTCCATCAATCGGATCGGAAATAAATAAAATTCTATACGGTAAAAACCGATTATAAAAAGATTCATTGATTTTTCAATCGGCGCTCAATCGATGCTGCATGTCCTATCAAGCCTTCGAGTATTCCGATTTCTCTGGCAGCCGGACCGATCTCTATCAGCCCACCTTTTTCCACTCGCAGTGTTGTCTGGAATTTCAGAAAGTCTTTCACGCTTAAGCCGCCTGTGTAGCGCGCCGTTGTATTCGTGGGCAGCGTGTGATTCAACCCGCTGCTGTAATCGCCGAGGGCTTCCACTGCATTTTCGCCAATAAACAGCGATCCATAATTTAATAATTTATCAGCGTAATCTTCTGGCTGGCGCACCTGAAGCTCCAGATGCTCCGGCGCTTTTCGATTGGCAATTTCGATTGCCTGCTGCAATTTACCAACAAGTATGATTGTTCCGTTTTTGGCGATGGATTCTCTCGCTATATCCGCTGTTTTCAGAGCAGTTAATTGTTTTTCTGTTTCGTCGATAACCTGCTGTGCGAGTTGCTCCGAATCTGTGATCAGGATGGGCACGGCATTGGTATCGTGCTCCGCCTGTGACAGCAGATCGGCAGCGATGTGCTCTGAATTTGCGCTGTCATCTGCAATAATGAAAACTTCTGTCGGTCCGGCAATAAAATCGATGCCCACCGCGCCAAATACCAGTTTCTTGGCAGCGGTGACATATTTGTTCCCGGGACCCACAATTTTATCTACCTGCTTGATGGTCTCTGTACCATAAGCCAGCGCCGCTATTGCCTGTACACCGCCGATCTTGTAAATTTCGCTGATCCCGCAAATATCGGCAGCAACGAGTATCGCCGGATGGATTGAATTATTGAATGTAGGCGGCGAAGCGAGCACGATCTCCTGCGATCCGGCAACCTGCGCCGGTATTGCGCCCATCAGCACAGTGGATGGCAGCGGGAAATTCCCGCCCGGCGCGTAAACTGCCACCCGTTGGATCGGAATTACTTTCTGCCCGGTGAATACACCCGGCTTGATCTCATATTCAAAATCAAGAAACTGTTCTTTCTGTTTTTCGGCAAAATTACGGATGTTTTCCGCAGCCAGTTCCAGCGCAGTAACCATTTTCTTTTCAAGCGAATTGTGAGCCCGTTTCACTTCTTCTCGGGAAACGGAAAATTCATCCAGATCAGCGCCATCAAATTGCCTGGTAAATTTTCGGACTGCGCTGTCCCCTTCTCTCATCACCGCATCGATTATGGTGCGCACGGATCCCAGCTCTTCGATTTCCTGATATTGATAAAAATCTTCGCTAATTTCGGTATACTTTAAAATTCTCACTTTTTCCGCCTCCTGCGCAGCTCGTTCAACACATCGTCAATACCGATATTGCTTTTCGCCAGCAAAACAGTCAAAAAGTACAATACATCAGCGGCTTCCCAGATGATATGTTCCCGTTCTTCTGCCTCCACAACCTCTTTCGCTTCTTCCAACAATTTTTCGCGTACTTTTACATCCGTCAATGTTGCTGTATATGAGCCTTGTCGTGGATTATCAAATCGCTCTCTGATGACATCATACAATTCATAAAGATCGAATTTCTTATCTCCGAAACAGGAATAATTATCAAAATGGCACGCGGCTTCTGTCTGGCGCACTGTCGCCAGCAGCGCATCGCTGTCACAATCGGTTCGAAATTTTACGAAATCCTGCATATTGCCAGAGGTCTCCCCTTTCATCCATAACTGACTTCGGGACCTCGAGTAATACCACATTCGCCCGGTTTCAAATGTCTTTTGCAGTGACTCCCGGCTGCTGTACGCCAGCATAAGCACCTGTCCCGCCGTATCTGTTGTGATTGTGGGAATTAAATCGTTCTTCCAATTGAGCGATTCGATGAACGCTTCGTTAATACTCAGGTTACCGGTATAAAGCGCCATCCCCAACTGCGCATTCGCCTGAAGCGCGCTGATTTCGCGCAGCTCATCGACTGTGGTAATTCCGCCGGCAACGGTCAGCCGGTTTCTGGTAATTTGCGAGATTTTTTTGATGATATTCAAATCCGTGCCCTGCATTCCGCCCTCTTTTTCAACGCAGGTGAACAGGAATTCCGAAATGTAAGGCTCTAGTTCCGGAACGACATCGAGCACTTTCAAACCGGTGTTATGCTTCCATGCTTTGGTAACGATTTCGCCATTGAATGCATCGATAGCGATCATAAGATGGCGTCTGCCGACGGCTGTCGCAAGCTCTTTTAGAAATTCATGATTCACGGCATCATTTTCGAATGCCTTTGTTCCGATGATCACCTTGATTGCACCAAGCGAGATCAGTTCTTTTGCTCGATGCACATCCCGAATCCCGCCGCCCACTCGGCACTCGGCACTGCCGCAGATTTGTTCGATAACTTCGAGATTATCGCCCTTATTCATTGCTGCGTCCAGATCGATCACTGCGATCTCGCTGTATTGATTGAACTGATGCGCCAGCTCCACCGGGTTATCGCGCTCCAGCATTTTGTCCCTGCCCTGTTTCAATTGCACCGCATTACCGTTCATCAGATCAATCGAAGGAATAATCATCGGATGCAGACTCCTTTTCGTTTGAGATAAGTTTTAATATCGTCTACTGTGTATTCGCCATAATGAAGCAGCGACGCCAGCAATACGGCATCGCCTTTGCCGAGGGCAATAGCCTCGTACAACTGCTCCAGCGTTCCTGCGCCTCCGGAGGCAATCACGGGAATACCGACAGATTCCGCCACAATGCTCGTCAATTCCAGATCATAGCCCTG